>NZ_JAEQCB010000007.1:0-53706 GCF_020738785.1 Microcoleus sp. PH2017_05_CCC_O_A
GTAAGGCTAACACTGCATAATTTCAGCCCAAAAGCGTTTGGCTTCCAAGTTTTCACAACTGATAAAAAAATCCGACCCACATCTGCGGAATGTGGGCTTATATGTCCACTTAAAAGGTTTGGCCATTGTTTGATTAAAGTAGTTAATAAAATTGAGGATACGATTTTTCAGATCGTACTGACTGGTGAAACTTGCTCTTTTTAGTAACTTCCGTACCAAAATGCTGAACCAAATCTCTATTTGATTAAGCCACGAAGAATGTTTTGGTGTGTAATGGAAAACAATTTGATGTGTTGGGTCACTTAAAAAAACTGTCCGAGATTTCATAGATTGAAGTATACCGCTTTTCCCCTTAATACCAAGGTCGATATCTAAGCCTTCTTTTTCGGCGACAAAACGCACCAGTGATTCAGATTGGTGAGTATTCAGACAATCCATAATTAGATGCCATTTTTTGGCATCATGGTCAGTTTCAATGATGTGACGAATATTCAGTAAAAAATCAGATTCTGTTCTCGAATATCCGCAAGTTGGCTCGATTATCTTACCATTTGCAATATTGAAATTAGCGCTCAATGTCTGCGTACCATGACGAATATATTCAAACTCTCTTCTTGCAACTTTCCCGGGTCGCATTGGTAAGTCTTTTTCGAGACGCTCAACAGCTTGAATCCCTGTCATTTCATCAACTGATATAGTGTGTTCTCCATTTTGACTGCGTTCAATCGCAGTCAGATATAAGTTTGTAATATCTTTAACTTTTGCATCAAATTCTTCATCCACAGGGGGGGGTTAACCAGTAGCGCGAGGCGTGTGGTTTAATTTCTGCTTCTTCTAATAATCTGCCAACATGACGAACTGATATACTTTCAATAATGCCTTGTTTCATGATTTCCTCCGCCAGCTCTCTAGCTGAGAGAGTGACTTATTGGTCGTCCATAATCGGACGGTGAGGAACAGGCGAGTGCAAATAACTCGGTTACTTGTTCCATGCTAAATTTTACTGGTGCGCCAACACGCTCTTGATCTTGTAATTTTTGCAAAATCGATAAGTCTTTTCCCTCGCTCTCCAACCATCGGTTTCGCCCCTTCACGAGCCATCTGCCGGTTAATCCCTAGGCTTCGGGCTATTTCACGATGGTTTTGACCATCAGATGCCATGAGAATGATTTTGGCTCGTAGCACGATCTGTTGCGGCGTGTTGTGTTTCTTGCTCAACTGGTGAAGTTGATGACGCTCGTCATCGCTTAATTTTAAGGTTTTAGGCATTAATAAGGCCATATATGACTCCTTTATCACCTACTGAAACTGGTCTAAACTAACTATGTTATTCTACCACAAATATAGTCTGTTTACTTACGCCGAGCTGTACTAGTGCTGCTACGAAGTTGTCACAACAGTAGGAGCAATGTTCGCGCAATCGGCACAGTTGGATATCGGGTAAAATTCAAATCCTTTGACACACTGGGCTAACATGGCATCGATGGCATTTATCAGAACAGTTGAATATCGGGTAAAATTCAAGCCTTTTGACACCCCCATCCCCCCTGTTTTTAGGTGTTTGTGGCGATAGCTAGTACAGCACTTCCTGGTGTTATGAGGTACAATTAAGAATAGATTTAAAAAAATACACCAATGAAAGCATATTCAGTAGATTTGCGAGCCAAAATAGTAGCAGCCCATCTAGATCAGAAGCTGTCGATCAGAAAAACAGCAGAAATATTTGCTTGCAGTAAAAGCTTAGTTCAAAAACTGGTCAAGCAACAAAAAATAGAGGGGAATTTACAGCCGAAACCTAGGGGGAAACCGAGATACAGTCATTTGAATAATTCCACAGCTTCTTTGAGAGAAATAGTGGCAGCACATTCAGATGCAACTTTACTAGAATTGTGTGAGTTATTTGCCGAGAAGACCGGAAATTGGGTGGGAAGAACAGCCATGTGTAATGCCTTACAAAAGTTAGGATTAAATCGTAAAAAAAAAACAGTGAGAAGTAGCCAAGCTGGCACTGAAAGAGTCATGAAATTAAGGTTAGAGTATTGGGAAAAAGTCAAGCATATCGACCCAAAAAATCTAGTATTTTTAGATGAGACTGGAGTATTATTGGGTTGAACCAGAACTCATGCACGTTCACAACGAGGAACGAGAGCCTATGCGGTCAAACCTTTTTATCGAGGTCAAAAAGTCACAGTAATTGGTGCAATTAGTCTCACGCAAGTAGTGGCATTAATGACCATAGACAACTCGATGGATAGCCAAGTATTTGAGGTATTCGCCCTTGAAATTTTTAGTGCCACAATTGTGGTCGGGAGCAGTAGTAGTCATGGATAACTTACGAGCGCATAAAGTAGATTTAATTAAGCCTATGGTTGAAGCTGTGGGTGCTTCTATCTTGTGTTTGTCCCCATACTCACCTGACTTTAATCCAATTGAATTATGGTGGTCGCAACTCAAATCTTTATTGCGACGGTTTTCACCAACCACCACTAAAATGGTTGACACGATAATTGCTGTCGCTCTTGACTTGATGAATCCGAAACATCTTAAAAACTGGTTTACTAATTGCTGCTACTGTACCTCATAACACCCGGAAGTGCTGTATTACTAGACCAGCCGACAGCATTGCGCTTTCAAAGAATTGTCTCGACCTTAAAAGGTGCAACTCGTGACTCGGCTACCGTTACTCGAATATCCGAATAAGCCTGCAATTCGCTATCACTGGCTCCCCATTAACTGTATCAATCCGAGTGCACCTTGACCAAACCAATGCAGGAAAATCGATATAACTGAGCAAAAAAAATTAGCTAAAAATTGGGAGGAAAAAAGAGGAAAAAACAGCACATTTTTTACTCATTACACCTCCTATTTCCTACTTTTAGCCTCATTTTAAGTATAAATGCTTATTAGTTTTTGTAAAGAATTGTTGCTTTTGGCGTGATTTTCTGTACTCCGACACCTCTTGAATCCTCCTCAATCCTCCTCATTAGCGCGCTAGTCGCGTAGCAAGCCATGTCAAAATGGCGTACAAGAGTCGAATTTGAGCACTTTTTGCCAATTTAGGGTTTTTGCAAGACTGCGATGAGAACAGTTGGAAGTTGAAGTTAGCTCACGCACACTCTGGGCAGCCAAGGCGAGAAAGTTTAATGGGCAGTTTGGACTTTGACGCTCGCTGTACACTCGCTCGCGTGAGTCGATATTGAAGCCAAGAGCGAGCCAGTTGGTGTACAGGACAGCCGCCTTTACGATGGAGCGTCGCCGGGTACGACGCATTCGAGTTGGTGCAGTTCGGCATTGGCGGCGGATGCCTGACGCGATCGCGCCGAGCTATTCTGTTTGCGATTTTGCAGCCAGTAAAGATGTCGATGCTCGCTGTGACGATCGTTCGTCCGACAGCGAGCATCGAGCTTGGACTTAACTCGCCATGAGAGCCGATCGCTTTTGCTTGTAGGTCGGGTTGATGCCAGCAAATCCAACATCGACCATAGCTTTATCAGTCACAAAGATAGCTAGGAGTCGAAAGTTGGATATTGGCAGTTTAGATTTCAACAGAGCACAAGCGTGAGCAAGTGACTCTAGGGTAAGAGCATCTCAATCAGGCTTGACACAAGCACTCTTTGAATCTGCATCATATAGTCATCATTCATCGCCGCTCGGTTCTTTTTTTGTCGCAAACTACGTCGGAGAGCCGTTTCTTGATTGATGGCATTAAGTGCCATTCGTCTTAGAAAAGCCAAATTTTGAGGACTGTTGAACGACCGAATGCGGCACTGGTCTTCATTAAAAGTAACATCTAACGTCCAATGCACTTGGTTTTCAATGCCCCAATGTTGACGAATAGCACGACCATTCCGCTTTAGCATCTACTGGTAAAGAACTTAGGTAAAACTGCACAGGAGTGAGTGGTTTTGTTCCACAGATGACGAACTCTTTCGACGAGCGCAATAGTGCACCTTACGCCACAGATAGTCTAAAAATTCCTCAGTTGCGTAAGTCGTATCAATTTTTAAAGCTGTAAAAGCTAATCCAGTTCGATGTCCTGGATGCGCTGTTTATACTGTTGGTTATTTTGTTTGTGAGTTTGCTGTTCTTGCTCAATTAATTGTATCCAGATATCATTCCAACTTGACTGTGGACTGACAAGTTCTGCATCCGGTAGCAGCGCGCTCGCATTTCGAGCAAGCTGAGAATTTTCGGCGATCGCTATAATAACGCTATCGAGTTCTTGTAAGAATTGTATAGGCAGTTGTGAAGCTCGTTCAAATCCTAGGTAAAGTGTCGCTGGTGCTGTTGTAGAGTTATCCTGTTCAATAAGCAAAATTGAAAGGGCTTCGATTGGGTTACATGCAATCACAGCTCGCTCGATTTCTCCAGTAGTAGCTACCCAGAAAGCAGCTTCAGATGACAGGGGATGGGTTGTAGTAAAGTTGCCCAATTCCTCTAGGACAAAAGCGAACCGGGCTTCCCCCTCAAGCGTCCGTCCTGTAAAGACAGCCTTTTCTGAGCCGGCATACAGCCAAGAATGAGAGTGCAATTTTTCAAGCAATTCTAAAGGTAAACTGTACTCGACAGCTAGATGCGAGCGCACTTTTTGCCACTGAGTTTCATTCCTTTCAGGCAGGATTGACAGTTGTAACTCTAACTCATTTGGTGTTGCACTCGTTGCAGGTGCGGTTGTTTCTAGCTCAGATTGTGACAGCTCTAACTCATTTGCTGTTGCACTCGTTGCAGGTGCGCCTGCTACTAACTCGAATTGTGACGACTCTAGCTCATTTTCCTCTGCCTCACTGGGGGCGATAGCTAAGTGTTGTGGCTGCATTAAAGCCTCAATTAGGGCGTTATCTCGCCCTTTGTCATAGCTAACGCCTCGATGCTTCTGCAATCCAAAAAAAGTGTAGGCTTTACCCAACTGAGTGCCACTTAAAGCGACTCCATCTAAATTGTAAGAAATGCCTTTACTGAAGCCAGTTCGAGTCAATCCGACTTGCACCTCTACGCCTTGTTGCTGCAATCGCTCAACAAATTCTGGCATACTTGGGTTGTTGTCTTGGGTAACTTCATCAATTAGGTCTTGCAATTGCGCCCTGACGCTCTTGTTTCCCTTGCTTTTTAATTGCCTGTGTTCTCCTGTAGTCTGAGCTCGCTTGTCTGTTTCCCAACTGGGTGTAACAGTTTCCAGGTTGTAGTTCCGTTCAAGCTGGCGAATAGTTTCTTGGCTTTTATAATAGTCCCAGCTATCGTCAACAACACCTCCATCTAGGCAAATGCGACTGGCGACGATGTGGATGTGGTCGTGTTCTGTATCGCTGTGCTTGACAACTGCGTACTGGTTGTTGTCAAATTCCATCGCTTTCATGTAGTTGGCTGCGATCGCCAGCCAGCGCTGGTCATTTTCTTCAAAATCTTCTAGTTTTTCGGTGCTTGCGACAGATAAAGTGGCGTGAAAAACTGCTACTTTCAGGTTAGGTCTTAGTTGTCGGGCGATGCCAAATTCAGCAGCGAGTTCTTCAGGAGTTTGTCCGCACATAGTACCGCCAATTAGAGCGGCATCTTTTTTGCCCAGCACGTAGTTCAGACAGCCCCGAAAGCCTGTACCTTTGATTTGTTTGCCAATCATAACCGAAAAACCGTCAGTTTCACAGAATCGATTGCTCAGGCGGTAAAGCCGAGCCTTGTTAATAATTAGCGTACTGTAGATTTGGCGAGGTTTGCAACTATTGATTTAATTGCATTTTGGTTTTCTCGAATGAGTTGCTGTACGCTTTCTAAGAGTCCTGTATTGACAACAACGGGTTCTCCCAATGCCACAGCACTATTGCAAGCTTTAGTAAGTTGATTGAGGTTGTTTCCTGCAATTCTCAATTGGGCATCAATCTTGCATAACACTTGATAGACTTTTAAGTCAAATGCAGCTAGAGGGCGCGGTATGGCTCTCCTCAAAGCTGCACGGCGCATGAAGTCGCTCATGCTCAAATTGACTAGCGAGGCTCTTGCTTTAATTTGATTGTAGTCAGAGTCAGTTAGGCGAATGTGAATATGGTTGGATAGCAGCTCTCTAGGTTTGACTTCCGATAAAGTTTTCATAGTTTTTAATCAGTAAAAACCTCTTGCCAAGATACAAGTTAACAACTGTAATTTAAAACCGCTAATCAGGTGATTTTATCCCCTCCAATTGGAGAGGGCTATTAGAGGGTTTATCAAAGTAGAGACTGACCCCTACCGAACTCTAACTTAATTTAATTTGTTGCTAGAAATTATAGCGAGTGAGACGATCGCATGGGAAGGACGATTAAACGTCTGACAGCGATGGCTGGTTAACAAGAGAGCGATGGCTGGTTAACAAGAGAGCGAGCAATGCGAGCGATCGCTACCCAAGTGCGATGGGAAAGTTGCGGCAATTGATGCTTGTGCTGCCACAAAAGCCGCTACAACAGCAGGAGCAATGTGAGCAATCGGCACAGTCCAAGAGCGGGTAAAAATCAAGCTACTTAACACCTATGATGCCCCATTCATAAGGGTGCATTATTTTTTGTCAGCACGCATTAGTCAGGGTTTGCGATCGCAAAACCATTGCTTGCTACCGAGAGAGAACAGCCATAACCAGCCTCAACAGGTCAAGACACGAACAGCACAAAAAAGCAGTAATTTGGCATAAAATTGCAGGCATTTGCAGGATATTTACAGGCATTTGCAGGTAAAGTGCAGCCCCTGCAAATACCTGTATCTCACTGATTTTATACTGCAAACGCCTGACTTTATACTGCAAATGCCTGATTTTAACGCTCCACAACAATTAGCTATTTTTTAGCGTTTTTAACAACAAGTGAATTGATTAAATAGTCAAGTTGTGGCTTGGTAAGTTGAATTAAAAATGGTTCTTCCTTACTTACTATGCTAAATAAATAGTCAAATTAGTAAATAAATATAAATAAATGTATAAAATAGTCAGTCAAGTCCCTACCAGACTTGACATCTAGGTTGGTTTAATTGTTAACTCTATCAGGGGTACCAATATTTTTTAGATAAAATCATAGTTATGGCTACAAAAAACAGAACTAAAGTTCTAACAGAAATCCTGAATATAGAAGGAATTAAAGTAATCTCGCAGAGTCAACAACCGGGAATTGGAATAATGTTACAGGTTGACTCAATATCCAAAGAAAGTCATTGCCATCGTTGCGGGACAAAAAGTCATAGATTACATCAAAACCATCGATATGTAGTGAAAGATTTATCATGGGGAGAAAAACCAGTATTTTTAGAAATCAACAGACGACAGTTTAAATGTAAAAAATGTGGAAAACCGTTTAGCGAAAAGTTAGATTTTGTCATAAATCGAAGAACTTATACAAAAAGACTGGCGGCTCAAACAATCCAAGAAGTTTTAAAAAGCGATATTCACAGTGTGGCAAAAAAAGGGGTAGTAACAACAGAAGAAATAGAAAGAATGTTAGAGGATGCATCATTACAATTATCCTCAAAACCATCGGCACTCAAAAAACTAGGAATTGATGAAATAGCCTTAATTAAAGGTCAAGGAAATTACTGTGCTGTATTAATAGATTTAGAGACATCTAAATTAATCACAATTATTCCCGGAAGAACGCAAGTAGACATCAAGAAAGTCCTTATTTCATGGGGTACAGAGGTCTTAGAACAGATAGAAGAAGTTAGTATAGATTTGTGGATTGGTTACAAAACCCTCGTCATGGATCTCATGCCAAATGTTCAGGTAGTAGCCGACAGATTTCATGTGAGAGTACAAGTAAACAAGGAGTTAGATACACAGAAAAAACGCGAAAAAAGACAGGCAAGAAATTTAGAAAAAACCACCAAGTTACGCTCAAAAAAAGCAGAATGTCAACAATTTCTAGAGGGATTAAACAAAAGCAAATATTGCTTATTGAAAAATGAACAAGACTTAACTGAACAGCAAAAAATTAAGCTAATGCAAGTGAAAAATGTATGCCCTACCCTCAAAATAATGCATGAATTAAAAGAAGATTTTAGACAAATTTTTGAGGAAACAACAAATTGGTTAAAGGCATTATTTGAACTTGGACAATGGCACCAAAGAGCCAAAAAATATTTTCCCTATAGCGGGAACACTATTATCCATTGGCTTGATGAAATTATTGCTTACTTTGATAATAGGACAACAAGTGGTGTTGTTGAGGGTATCAACAACAAGCTCAAGTTAATAAAACGTTCTGCGTATGGCTTTAGGAATTTCGATAATTACAAAAATAGATGCTTGCTTAGTTGGCATTTTAATTGTTAGTTTAGCATAATAAGTAAGGAAGAGCCTTAAAAATCAAATTTCAGAAGTGCGAAAAAATTGGCAGCGTAGCCGCCGTTATGTCAGCCTTGACAGTCGCATAAATTGCTGTTGCGGACTCGCGCTTTGCAATCGGCTAAACTGTTGTTGTCTGATAAAGCTTGACAGTCGGCTAAAGATTTATTCCCTGACTTGGTTTACAGCAGTCGGTCGGTTTACAGTAGTCGCTCGACTCCCACCTATTAATGGCGGTTATAATTCACCTCCTGATTAATACAAGCAGCAATCTCTAGGCGTAAAGAGCGATCGCTAATACATTCCCACAAAAAAATAGTTTGCCGTCCCTGTCCCATACCTTACCGCTCTTATTGAGGCATTTGGGCTTCAGTAGCCACTCGCGAGTCGTTCCTTATTCCATATCAATAAGGTTTGAACTGCGGGTAAGCAATATGCTCAATATTGATGGGGGGTGGATATTTTTTGTCTGCACGCATTAGTCACGGTTTGTGATCACAAAACCATTGCTTGCTACTAACAAAGAACAGCCATAATCGACCTCAACAAACCAATGCACGCTCGACCCAAAAAAGCAGCAATTTGACGGAAAAATTCAGGTGTTTGCCGGACATTTTCGGGTAAAAACAGGTAGAGTGCAGCCCCTGCAAATACCTGAATCTCACTGATTTTGTACAGCTTTCCGCCTGATTTTATACGGCACTTGCCTGACTTTAGGGCGCACAAAAATTAGCTAATTTTTTTGGTGGTGGCTTCGCTCGACGGTGCGAGTCGCGAACAGATAAGTCTGCTGGCGGGCGATCGAGCTTTCACATCAACCCGATCGCCTGGTTGATTCCGTGTCAGTACGAAGAAATCAAAAAACGGGGCAACGAGCGGCACTCCGCTTGAACCGGGCAAGTTCTGCCTCGCCGACAACTGCCACAACATCGGCTGTTGTGACTTTTCCGGCGTCGATCCCCTCCACAAAAACCGCCACAACAACAGGAGCAATGTGAGCAATCGGCACAGCCGAATATCGGGTAAAAATCAAGCGCCTTGATACCTAAGATTCCCCATTCATAAGGGTGCATCGTTTTTGTTTGTGTACGTAAAAGTCTGGTTTGTGATCACAAAAACATTGCTTGCTACTGAGAGAGAACAACTATAAGCAGTCCCAACAAGCAAACGCACGAACAGCACAAAAAAGCAGCAGTTTGACCGACAAATTCAGGCATTTGCAGGATATTTTCAGGTAAATACAGGTAGAGTGCAGTCCCTGCAAATACCTGCAAATACCTGATTTTGTACTGCTTTCCGCCTGACTTTATACTGCAAATGCCTGACTTTAGGACACACAAAAATTAGCTATTTTTTAGCCTTTTTAACAACAAGTGAATTGATTAAATAGTCAAGTTACAGTATCTAAATTGAATGAAAAATCAAGTTTACGAAGTCTGAGAAAAGTGGCAGGCAGCTAAAATTTTAGAAGCGATTTTGTAGCATAGCAGCCGTTATGCAAGCAATAAAGTTGAGGCTGGCATGTCTGGCTTTTGGGCTCCGTTGAGGCTGAAAACGAGTGTGAGGCTGACCTCGGTAATAAGGCAAAATGTTGTTGTCTGGCTAACCCGACAATCAATCGACTAAAATGTTGTTGTCTCGCAGAGCTTGACAAGCGATGATAAATAAACTTAGTTGGTACTTCCGATGTGCGGCCCAACCCCTCCTACCATAGCTTGACGAGCCTGACTGACAGCATTAGAAAGAATCTGAGCAGCTTGCTCAATCTCTAAAGATGTTGTAAATTTACCAACACCTATACGCAACGCTCCTTCTATCGCCGACTCTGGCAAACACATAGCTTGCAGGACATGAGAGGGAGCCTCGACGCCCGATGAGCAGGCTGCGCCAGTGGAGATAGCTAATTGAGAACGGACTCTGGCAATGATCGCAGTATTCGGAACGTCAGGGATAGAAATGTGGAGATTGCCAGCTAAACGACCAGAGATATTTCCATTAACAACTAAACCGGGAATTTTTTCCAGCAGCAAATTCTGCAATTTGTCCCTCAGAGCAGCGATTGCCCTCTCATCCTCGAACATTTCCAACTGACGTAGGCGGCAAGCTTCCCCTAATCCAACAATACCAGGAACATTAAGAGTTCCTGACCTCAACCCCTTTTTATGCCAGCCACCCAAAAAATTTGACTCTAGGTGATATCCTTTCCTGACTATTAATGCTCCAGAACCTTTAGGTCCATAGAGTTTATGCGCCGATATCGCCAAGTAAGTAATTCCCCACTCTTCAAAATTAATTGGTATTTTTCCCACAGCTTGGGAAGCATCGCACAGAAAAGGAATACCGTATTTTTGAGCAACTTTTCCCACTTCTCGGAGCGGATAAATATTACCAATTTCGTTGTTAGCTGCCATAACGCACAGCAGGGACACCCCCGACGCACAAACCTGTTCAAGATGCTCTAGGCAAAGCCTGCCTTTTGAGTCAACGCGGAGCACTAAAACTTCAGCTAATCCTTTTTTCTCTAAGGCATAACATGGATCTAAAACAGCTTTGTGTTCAACAGGCAATATAGCAACCCGAAATTGTGTTTGAGAACTGTTTTCAGCAGTTATGCTGCCTTGAATTGCCAGGTTGATGCTTTGAGTAGCTCCCGAAGTGAAAATTACTTCTTTAGGTGAAGCTCCAACTAATTTAGCAATATGCCTTGCAGCCTGGGACACAGCTCTTTCCGCGTCATCACCATAAGTATGGTCAATACTGCTGGGATTACCGAATGCTGTTGTCATGTAATGCAACATCAAATTGGCAACCCGATTATCCACGGGAGTTGTTGAATGATAATCGAGATATATGGAATAAGTTTGAGTTTGTATATCTTTCACGCTTCTAGTTTTCTAATATTTTCACGTTTGAGTAAGGGTTATAAGAAAATTAAAGGGTACAATGATGCTTCTTAAAAATCCTAATCTGTTCTCCTAAGTTTTAGGTGATAATAAAAATAAAATTTTCTGTGCCCCGCGCCGGGAAGCTTGCGTGAGCGAGACGCTCACACTACCGCTCCCACCACAAATCTAGGAGAGCCCCCTAATCTTAGACCCGTTTTTAGTGCAGAGTCTTTTTGGCACACCCGACTACTTGCTGCCCTCAGTTTTTAGGAGAGTAAGTTAGCAGAGTAAGGATGTTGCAAAGTTGGCATCTGATCGCTGGGCAGCTATTTGGGTGGCAAAGTTTGCTTGGGGCATCTTTCGTTAAGGCTACTAAGTACCCACTATCTTTTAAAATAAAGCATTAAGTGCGTGGATGTAACCCTTGGCCAAGACAATAGGTTTTTACCAAAACTTCAACCTCGATCTGAAACGTCTCAGCACGGCTTTACAGTGCGTGCAGGCTCAGTCTGAACAGGGCCATGATGCCTTAGCTCAGTGTATGGGTGTTAATCGCCCCGTTGCCGAGGGTTTTTCGGCATGGCTACGTCATACGGGTTTGGCAACCCTTCACTCTGGCGAACAGCGACAGCGGACACTAACCTACGAACTAACATCCTTTGGTCAATTGGCTAGTAAATACGATCCAACTCTGACCGACTTGGGGACGCAGTGGGTACTGCATTATTACCTGTCCACCAAACACACTGAGTGTTCTGAGGCATGGCGCATTCTCATTAATGAATTCCTCTCACCCGGTTTGACCTTCACTCCTGAGCAATTTAGTTCCTATTTTGCCAGCGTCATGGGTGAAGTTAATAATCGTTCCGCTCTCAGCAAAGATCCTTCTTGTGCTCTCAGTACCTACATTCGTCCCCAAGGATTGAGCAAATTGGGGATTTTAATCAAGCAAAAAACCACCCTGAGCGTAGGTTCTCCCAATTGGCCGCACATCCTAGTAGTGGGTTATCTCTTGTGTGACTGGTGGCATCGCCACTACAATCATACGAATACCCTGCGTTTCGTGCAGTTGTGCAAAGAGGAAGGTAGTCTTGGGCATCTGTGTCAAACGGATGACCGACAGATCCGGCAGTTCGTGGGTGAACTGGCGGGCCTTGGCTATTTAAGCTTTTCTGAAACGCAACACGAGCCAGTTAACCGACTCTATCTCGATTCACCGCAAACCTTGCTAGAACGTTACTACAAACAACAATGAACTTTGAAGAGCTCGTTCTGGCCCTTGAAGAGCGCATTCGCTTTGTCTGTCGAGAACAAGCTCGATATCGAGTTTTGTGGGTTGTCGGGAAGCCTCATTCTGGCAAGACGTTGCTCAGCCGTACCGTCTGTCAGCGCACTAGCTGGAGATACATAGATTTCACCCTCGAACCTGGTTTTTTAGACAGTTTGACTGGACGCGAAGAAAGTTATCACCCCGAAAATTTTTTGGAAACTATAAAAAAGTTGATAGATAACAAAGTAGCACCTGAAATAGTCGCCATTGACGAGATCGAATCCTTGTTAAGTTTGTGGAATTGGGAACAGCAAGAGGTATTTTTTAAGCAGGTAGGGCGTGCTACTCGTTTGCCGACAGGTGTCGTCTTAGTGACTCGAAAACGCACAGCTCAACAATTATTAAAAATCTTACCTGGAATGAATTACCACATATTTGAAATGCCTGAAGAGGTGCAGCTATGACACGAAAAATGCGGGAGTTAGTCGAGGTTCAAGGTGGATTTAAACCCTCTGTACAACTGCCTGCTGATTTTTTTGACGAGCAACTTAACCGGCACTTCGTTGAAAGCTACATTCCCACTCAAGAGATTCTTGATATCTTTATGAGTCTTCGAGATAGTCTGCAACCCAATTCGGAGAAACGCGCCCGCTCGTTCGTTGGTACTTACGGCACCGGGAAATCTGACCTGATGCTGATGATTGCTAATTATGTGACTCGTGGGCCGGAGGAACCACTTTTAGCTCCTTTTTTTGAACGGTTGCACCATCTCAATCACGCCAAAGCTGAAGCTATATACAACGCTCGTCTGGGAAAACCGCCGTTTTTGCTGGTGCTGCTGCAAGCTGACACTGCTGTTACTTTCAGCAGTTTTGTATTGACTGGCTTAGCTGATTCTCTTAAGGCTCAAAGTTTAGAAGATTTGTTGGCAAATACTTATTATCAAGCCGCTTTGAAGCAGATTGAAGAATGGGAAGTGGGTTATCCTGAAACAATTAAGCGGTTGTCAGAAGTTTTGGGAAAGGATTATGGTCGCACCTTAAATCAACTAAAGTCTGGCTTGAAAAGTTTGCGAGGTGACTCAGCTTTGGATGTGTTTCGTCCTGCTGCACAGATAGCTTCCGGTACGCCATTTCAGCCTACTGCTGTTATCCAAAGACCATCGGAAGCTTTTGCTGAGGTGGCAAAAAAGATTGTAGCAAACGGTAAGTATAGTGGCATTTTTGTGATTGCGGACGAGTTTACTCATTTGCTTCAGAAACTAGGAGAGTCATCAACGGCAGCCGATAGCAAGGGCATCGATAATTTAGCAGAAGCAGCCGTCCGTTCGAGAGAAAATCAACTTCATTTTTATGTGGTTAGCTTGCAAAGTTTTGCTAGCGCTCAGGGCAGTACCCAGGTGGCACAAGCGGCATTAGAACGCAGTGGAGGACGTTTTAGCCAACATGAACTGCGCTCTCTAAACACGGAAGAATTGATTAGTGCGTCTATTGCTAAACTCATATCTCCAGATCGTCTGTTCGACAATGCGGAAAAACAACGAGATGACTTACTCACACTAGCTATGAATTTATGGGGCAGTCGTGCTACTGGAAAAACCGACCGTGAATGGGTGCAAAAGACGATAGTTCAAGGGTGTTTTCCATTGCATCCTCTAGCCACTTATTGCTTGTCGCGATTGAATGCAGTCCTGGCACAAAACGAACGGACAATGTTTAGTTTTATCTGGGATGCAGAGGGCGGGTTAAAGCATTTCATCCAAGAAGCAAATGGTGATGCTTCCAATGGTTGGATATCGTTATTATCGCTCGATAAGTTATTTGGATATTTTGAGAGCAACTTGACAGAAAAGCGTCCTGATTTACTAAAAGCGTATCAAGATGCCAGCCAAACTCTTTCAGCGCAACAAATAGAAAGGGGTATAGAAGGGCGTTTACTGCGTGCATTGGTGATGTTGGATGTGGCTAGCGGCGATGCTAATTTGCGTGCCGATCGCGAATTACTACGCCACGCCCTCAGTTTATCTACTTCAAAAATGTCAGAAGTAGCTGCTGCACTTAGTCAACTAGAACAAGTTGGGATTGCTTATCCTTCGCAAAGCGGACATTACCAATTAGTTAAACCTGGGCGTGCAAATCCGCTACAATTGCGGAGTCAGATTGACCGTAAGGCTCAAGGAGATAATAGGCAATCGCCTATTATCTTACTCAATAGTCTTCACAAGCCTACTGATGTTGAGGCGCAAGATTACAACAAAGAGCGTAAAAGCGCTCGCCATCTCATTACCCGATTTGTTAGCCCTGCGGAACTCTCAAGTTCAGCAGGGCTAACCCAATCTCTAGAAGAAAATGATGGCTTATTGTGGTATGTGGTTGCTGCCTCGGAGTTAGAGTTAGAGCAGGCACGTTCCACAGCTTTGCAATTAACCCGTCAGTATGACCAGTTGGTTGTAGCTGTACCCCGCAATCCTACTGATTTAATTATACGATTCCAGCGCAAACGAGCTTTGGAAGAATTGCGAGAAAGTGAAAACTATAAAACTTCCGACTATCAGGAACTTCTCATCGATTCTGGGTTAATAGGAAAAGACTATCTTACAGCGTTTCAGCAGGCCTTGCAATTGTTTGAGCAACCTTCAAAGTTTGAGTGGTTTCGGGGCGCACGCACTGTAACAGTCAATACGCCCGGTCATCTCAACTTGCTGGCAACAGCAGTTATGAACGATGTCTTCTCGAAGACACCAATGCACAGACAGAGCCAGCACCTCAAATCCAATGGTAAGTCGAAATTTTTAGAAAATGCCCTTGATAAAATTTTACAAGCTCAATGCCAACTTCCTGATAAAAGAGGATCTAAAAGAACAGCAGAAGAGGTGATTCTTATAGATGGTGCTTGTGAATTAGGACTTCTTCATCATGTCAAGAAAGAAGGTGGATATGATACCTATGAAGTCTGCGTACCAACTCGTCTGAAAAAAAATAGCAATGAGATCTGGCTTTTGTTAGAGGAGCGATTGCGTCAAAATACTCCTTGGTCAGAGATAGTTGCTACGCTAGCCCGTCGCCCTTACGGGTTATATCCCTCAGTTTTACAACTGTTTATCGCAGCTTTCTATCGTTACAATCGAGACTATTTAGAAATTTACACTACAACAGCATCGGGCAGTAGCGGTAGTGCATTGGCACAACAACCTATTGATGCGATCGGTAAAACAATTGTAGAGATGGTCGAGTCACCCGCAAAGTTTGTGGTGCGTTACCAGCCTTTGACGGAGACTCAGCGTCTGTTTCTCCGGGGATTAGCGGAACGCGCTTTATATCCAGATCGGGGTCAGGTTCGTAACCAACCTGGGGAAACCGCTTCTTTCCGCAACCAAATTGCAGCACTACTCCGAAAATGGACAAACGACATTTGCCCTGTAGCCCGACAAGCTTCTGAGGTTGAACTAGCCAGCATCCTAAAAGATATTACCTCAGAGACTATTTCTGCATCCGTAGCACTAATGAAAGTAGCCTCTCTGCCTACCATTTCAGAAACGGCAGAGGCTTTACTCAATAGTCTGCCGATTGATTTAGGACTTCATTCTGATAGTTCGCAATGGACTGAGACAGAACTCGATGAAACTTTGACAATGCTAGAAAATACTTGCCAGCAATTGAGCAAAGTTGGGAAAAAATTTAAGGCTTACATGGCCTGGCAAATTAGTCAGGTTTTTGGGGTGACTGAGTGGCGAAATGATTGGAATGATACATTGACAGCAGCACAGAAATGGCGGGCTGAATTAGTGGGTGGATTAAGGCCTACCGATTTAGCAGGGAATCCAGCAGCCCGTGACCTTTTGTATGTCCTTGATGACCCCTATAGTTTTGAACAGGCTTTTTTAAATGCACTGGCATCTCGATGGGGACTGCTACCTTTTGACGGGTGGCCGGCAATTAGTACCAGAGATGAATATCTGCAACGTCTGTCTGAAGCAAAAGCTACTGCGGAAGCAAAAGCAGAAGAGTTGAGAGGGTCATTACCAATAACTCCTACACCCTCTACAATTGCTACAAACTCGCCAGTTCACCCAACAAAAAGCCCTGCGAATTTAAAAAGCTCAAAAACTGCTACAAGTAGCCCTGCTTCTACAAAATCGGGCAGCCTAGCCAAAAGCTCTGCAACTGGCCCAACCACCACAGCTAGGGGTACAACCAACTATTCCACTACCACCAAAAAAACTCTAACTAGAGCATCTGAGTCTTCATCTATAGGTGATGCAAGTGTTGTCAAAGAACTCAATAATGGTGCTGATACTAATGGTGCGGTAGATCGAGCATTTACCCAAATCCAGACAATTTTTGAAAGTATTTCTCCGCAAGAACAGGATGCTTTGTGGCAGCGATTGAAGGAGAAGTACGATCCGCAATGATTACTATTTACTGTGATTTTTACTGCACGCAGCCGATTGAAACAGATAACTACACTTGGGTTGTCAACAAAATTCAAGATTATATTCCTTTAAGACAGCGTTTGCGTCGCGCCCTAGACGCTCAAGATCGGGATTACACTGTTTATGTACAGTCTCGCATTCTAGCTCAGTGGCTAGAGGATATGCGTGACTATGATTTGCAGGTTGTGCGTTGGGAAGAGATCGATTTGCGAGATCGCTTTCGACAAAAGTTTGACTTTTCATTCCCTGCTGAACTAGACGAAGCTGCTATTCAAGATTTGCAGCTACTCAATCTACCAAAGCCTGATTTTGCAGCGGCAACTGACCCCTCTGGCTGGATTATAGATCAACTCATCGATCCGATTTGGAGAACCACGAATTTATATCAAGGTCATTTAGCCGATTTATCAGTATGGGCTGTACAGAAAGGGCAAATTCCAGTGTCATTAATGACACTGGCAAAAGCCAGATTAAATGAATGGATAGAGGCTGATAATCGCTATAATATTTTTATTGAATGTATGGGGCAAGATAGCTGGCAACAGGCTGGGGAGGCAGTTCTTCTGCGTTGGGCTTTAAAAGCTTATCCGAGCAGTTTTACTCTTCGTCAGAAATTTGAATGTGCCTCAATAGAAGACTGCGATCGCCATCTTAACTTATGCCGGGATTTGTTGAGGAAATATGAAGCAGATTTAAAGTGCTTCTGGAGTTCGTGGCTGGCCAAAAACCCAACTTCAGAAGAGATGATAGTAGCTGTTAAAGGGATGTCTGGACTAGCTGATGTTGAACTAAGTATTGTCGAGCAATGGGCACAACAAAATATAAGCCTGCTAACTCTTCCAATTATTGACCTCATTAGGCATCAATTTTCTCTCTTTTCAGAAGCTAGGAATGTGTTAAGACGACTGGAATCCCTTGTTTGTCCGTCTTTGCCTCAGATACCGGATGAGAGTTGGTCTACCGAGGAATGGCTTAATTGGGCGACGGTTGAATATATGCCATACTTTAGTTGGGTAATTCGCAACCGTCAACCCCGTGACCCTCAAATTGATTTAGCTAATCGTTTTGCGGATTGGCTGGTCGGGAAATATCCTGAATTACCATTTAATCCCAATGCTTCAATTGTCACGAATCAGCTAAGCAGAATTCAAGGATTAATTGACTCCAAGCAAGCAGATGTTGTATTGTGGTTTATTGTTGATGGTTTGACTTGGTGGCAAGGCAAGAGACTTTCGGCTATTTGTGCGGAGAATGGTATGGGAGTCACAGAAATACGTCCAACCTTGTCAGGATTGCCTTCAGTGACATCTATTTCTAAGCGAGCTATCGTGCAGGGATATTTTGACAAAACGAACACAAACAAGCCGATTTCACAGCTTTTGAAAACTAGGCTTGGTTGTGAAAAAGTGAGTGTTTTTGTGTACACCCAACCATCAGATATGGAAAGGGCATTCGTAGCAGATGCCAAACCAGGTATCTATGCTTTACTTTACAATGCCCTCGATGAGCAAAACCACCACAGCAGCAGTTTCACTGATGATGAGAGTGTTGACGGTCATCTAAACCTGATAGCACGTTTAGCTAATCAAAGTTTTCAGCAATGTCTCAAGCAAGGTTTCAAAGCAGTAGGTTTTGTGATTAGCGATCACGGTAGTACGCTTTTACCACCTCAATGCTCTGTCAAAAAAGTTCCTAAATTTGCTTTTGAATTTAATGATGATAACACCCATGAAAACACTACGCAAAGCATTTATCAAGGAACACGATGTTGTGCTATTGATAAAACCCTATCAGCCGATGATCTGCGCTATCTTGAGCAGGATTGGTATTATCTCTCAAAAGACGCATACAATCTGCCTTACGATTTTCTCATTCCAAAAAGTTACGTCGCAGTAGAACGCAGACCCGGCGGCTGGACGCACGGTGGCGCAACTCCTGAAGAGACAGTTGTTGCTTGCATTGAATTACAGCCGACACCCATTCAGGTCGTAAAACCTATTATCGAGGTGGAGGGATACTTGACAGCAACTCGGGCGAGTATCCTGCGGGTGACGCTGGTAAATCCTAACTCAGTTCCCTTGAAAACAGTTAGACTAACATTGGCAGGCACTCAAGCAACCTGGAATACAATACCAGCAGATTCAGATTCTTCTATTGCAGAACTCAAGATTTCCGCAGTAAATAGTAAAGGTCGTTCTGAACTCCTAGAGTGGTTACTTAATTGCGAGCTCGGGGGGCAAAGTTTGCAATTCAGCGGTCAAATGGAAGTGCCTATTAAGCGTTTCCAAGTTAGCCAAGTAGATGAGTTATTCGACAATATTTGATAATAGTTTATAAAATAAATTATTTGCTTATATTTATTAGTTTTTTTTTGGAGTAACAATGACACTGACATTTGAAGATATCGGACTCCACTACTACAGCGAAGTTTGTGTAAATAAAGGCTTGGTACGCAAGGCTGGGCTGGGCTTACGCAGTATTCCTGCCTATGTCAGTGAGTGGATTGTATCCCGCCATGTTTCAGACGGTAATCTAGATGACTCAGCGCGTCAGCAGATGCAGGATTTTATTAACAAACATCTGCCATCCAAAGACCAAAAGGAGCGCCTAAAAGCCAATTTACAGCAAGGCAATTCACTTTTAATTCTGGATGAGTACAGTGTCGAAGTTAACTTGCAAACTAACGATTTAATTTTAAAAATACCTTGCTTAGATGAAAAAAAAGCAGGGGTTAAATCTCACATTATTGAAACCTATCCGCTGTTGTTGGGAAGCGGTGTTTGGGGTGTAGGAAAACTAGAATATGAACCGCCTGATGAAGTTATGCGCCTGCCGGGGCGAATTCACATGGTTGATTTTCGTCCGATGCAAGCTGCTAGTATTGATTTAGAGCTTTTTTGCGAGCAGCGGAAGCATTTTACTTTGGCTGAGTGGCGGGATTTGTTAGTAAGCAGTATGGGTTACAATCCTAATTTTTATTCGCCTGAACAGCAAATGTTATTAATTACGCGCTTGATTCCTATTGTTCAAGAGCGTGTCAATTTAATTGAGTTAGCTCCGAAGGGGACTGGCAAATCTTTTGTCTACCTAAATCTATCGCGTTATGTGCGTTTAATATCAGGTGGAAAAGTTACGGCGGCGGTGTTATTCCACAATAATGCTACTAATCAATCAGGTCTGTTGACGCAATTTAATGTAGTTGTTTTTGACGAGGCGCAAACGCTTTCTTTTGATAATCCTGGTGAGATTATTGGTGTGCTTAAAGATTATTTAGAATCGGGACGTTTTTCACGGGGGGGTAAGCAGCAATCTTCTGCTACGGCGGGTATTGTTATGTTGGCTAATATTCCCTTAGATGCTGATGGACAGCCCAAGTTCAGCAATCTTTTTTTGAATTTGCCTGATTTTTTGCGGGAGACTGCTTTTATCGATCGCATTCACGGTATCCTACCGGGTTGGAAGTTGCCCAGAATTCAAGACACGGCCATTTCTAATCATGTTGGATTTAAGGCGGATTTTTTAGGGGAAGTTCTTCACGGTCTGCGCGACCGGGCCGGTTATACTGAATATGTGACGACTTATGGGCAAATTTTGGGAACGAAGGATGTGCGCGATCGTAATGCCATTGAGCGATTAGCTGCTGGTTATCTTAAGCTTTTATTCCCCGACTTGCAGTTAAGTCACGATGAGTTAGTGGAATTTTGTTTACGGCCAGCGGCTTCTCTGCGGCAAACTGTCCGCGATCAACTTGCTGAATTAGATCCTGAGTATAAGCGAATTATGATAGAAGTGGCGTAATTCAACTGACACTCCTCTTTGTCTGATATTTATTTACAATTAAGTCAGCCAAGCATTGAGACGCTCCCAAAGAATGTCACAGATACGCTCAGTTCTCTTGTCTACAAAAGACTTATCCCATCGCCCTGTTGCTCCTAGTTGAACAATAGGCAAAATGTGATGTTTGTGCGATGTATTCTTTAACAGCTCAATTGTGTTTTTTTTCAAATTCACCCCATTTTTTTCGGCTTCCTGCTTTAAAGCGATCAAATTATTAGGATCTGTTTCCGCTAAATGCCGATAGTAAATCCATTTTTCTATCAACCGTTTATTGCCGGCCGAACTATTAATTTCTCCAGGGAGTAGGGTTAAGTTGCCAATTTGCTCATAGTCATCATCGTTTCCATATAGAGCCGTGTCCCAATCATTTCCTGATGATAGTTCGGGTTTTTGAGGTGCTACGTGTTCAATACTCTTGAAATCGCTAGAGATCCATTGATTCGGTTCTAAATATGATGGAGATGAGCCAGATGTGCCAATTTTCATCAAACCTGGATGTGTTGGATCTGAAATTGTGTCGTGTGCTGTGACAAAGAGTGCAAATCTGCAAACTGTTTTTGCATTATCGTATTTTAGATACTGCGTTGCCTTATTCTTCCAGTCATTTTTACTCCCTATTCCTTTCTCGTTAAGGATATTCGTGAAGTAGGCCTTGAGATTAGTGACAGTCAGCGCCGTATTACCTTTTTCCCATGACATTTGCTCGCGAAGCAACTTTCTATATACGTCATCAAGACCTGTGTTCGGCAACGCTGACCGCCAAAGCGTGAAGAAAGCTGCAACAGCTTTACAAGCATAAACGAACTCGTTATCTGCATTAGGTTCTTCGCGTATAACAAGAGCGTAGAAGCGACTCACGATTGCGTTTGCCATTTTGTGTCCTGCATCTTTAAGGTACAAGATACAGAGGGCTGCCTGTTTTCTATGTGGCTCGGATACTTTCTCTGTTTTAGGTATAGCCGTAAGTTGATTCGGCTCGAAATTGACTGCTTTCACTAAATATGTAGCGAGGTCGCCCATCCTGCGGATGAACTCTTCTCGCTCTGCCATAGATTTACATCCGTTGTACCTTTCAGTTAACCATTTTCTCTGTGCGCTAAACTGGGTAGGTAGTTTTGTGCCATCGTGTGTCAAGGCAAATAGGGTGAGATAGTCGTTTGTAAGCTTATTTTTACTGGAAGCGCTGCGTGCAGAACTTAGCAGTTCGTCCACTTGCTCGAAATAATCTTCAGATTTTGAGCCTTTGAATCCTGCACTATTTGAGCTAACAAAATTGACCACTAATGGCTTAAAGGTTTCAAGTGCCGTTAGCGGTGTTCCTGTAGCATTGAGCGATTGAAACATATCAAACGCCCAATCCTCTGAAACTGGCTCATTCAATGTAAAACAGCAGCGTTGAAGCAGGTAATGACAAAAGGCAAAAAGCTGTACGAGAGAACATACTTGCTTTTCAAGAGGAGAGATAGGGTTACTACGATGCTCAACTATAGATATCAACTCTGGCCGTTCGTAGCTCCATAAGTCTACTTGAGACATTTTGGTTAGTATTTCCCAAGCGGGAGGAAATTCTTCATCATCTGAATCTGGTTCGTAGGCTTTTTCGACATCTTTCAGCCATGAGTTCATTTTCCTAATGTTTTTTCCGAATGAGGAACCTGTTGGCGGAAGCTGTGGGAATTCTGATTTCTCTGTAATAGCGCGGATAAAAGATGCTAGAAAATACGAAACTTGAGATTTGTAGTTGTTGTTGTCCTCTCCATCAAAAGTCCATCCATCGACTGCGCCACGAATGATTATTGGTTTTCGAGGGGGTGAACCTCGTCGCAGGTCAACCGAAAAGATTTCCCGAAGAGTTGCTAAATAGCTATCAATGGCTTCCTTTAAACCATCAGTATTGGTATCGTTAGGCAATTTTTTACGGATTTGTTCTAATCGTTGGTAAAGCAGACAAGCTAGCAAAGTAATTGTTGATATTCTCTGTTGTCCATCAATTACGTTGTAAATTGTAGGTGGTAATGCTTTCCGATCTTGGGGATTAATATTGACAAAAGGATTAGATTCTTTAACAAGAATAACTGTTCCGAGAAAATGTATATTCTTGTCATTGCTGAGAAGAGCATCAACTCCACGGCAGATATCAGACATTAACTGGTCGATATTTTCTGTATCCCAGCTATAGGGTCGCTGATACAAGGGAATATAGTATCCAACTCCAGGACGCTGAAAGAAATCAGATATCGTCTCGCTTGAAGTGATAAAAGCCTGGGATATATCGACGCTCATGTTTCCTCTTCCTAGAAATTTAATCCGTGTCCTTGATAATTTTTAAGAAAATTTATAAATTAGTTGTTAACGAATTGATAATTTATAAATGACAAGCCAAGCAAGGTAGAGCATCATCTTCCTCATCCAAAACTGAATCTAGCACCTCAGCAAGAGACTGCTTCTTCCCGGCTAATTTTTTTTGCTCCCTAGCCATTGCTCTCTTATGTTGAGCAATAATCTCATCTTTACGCTCAAGTAGTTCGAGCAACGTCTCACCCTCATTCCATGTGTATTGTCTGCCATCCTTGTGTTCCTGCTCATACTTAAGTGCCTCAGCAAATTTATCTGGATGTTCTTCTGCCAACATCACCCATTCATATTTACGCTGGAAGAAACAGAAAAAACAACCAGATCTGCTCCGCCAGCGGTAGTAGTCTGGCAGTCCAATTCCGGTATCTTCAAGTAAACCAATGATATCTGCTTTAACCAACCCTCGTTCCTTAAATGGAAAGACAGGTTTAATATTTTTCTTAGTGGAGATATACCCATCACGATTTTCGTCTGCCCGGATGCCAACATAGCTGATGGCTTCATCATCACCTACAAACTGCTCCAGAGGCTTAATCTTCATTTGCACCGTACACCAGCGCATCTTGGGTGAAGGAAGTGTCCCTCCATAGACATCAAGCCAATGATCGAACCCCCGCTCTGCTGCGAGGTAATGGATTTTGATGCCTAGACGCGCCTTGATCCGATCGAGATATTCGTAGGTTTCTGGCAGTTCCTTGTGCGTGTCGCAGAAGAAATATTCCATCTGTGGAATCTCCTTATGCAGCAAGACAGCCAAGGCTGTACTGTCCTTCCCCCCCGATAGGCCCAAAATATGTCTCACTGATTTTTCACTCATACTCTCGATTTTGACGCTTTGAGAGCATCAAAGCAATACCGTCCTGAATAAAATCAAGCGATCGCACCGCCAACCATCGGCTAAATAGGCGTTATTTTTCAGAACCTACTTCCGTTATTTTTAGAGTCATAACAGCTAAAAGCCTTGTAAATTCGTAACACACCCCTGGAATAATTGGCTCAATGCCCAAATTAACTTCCGCTATTTTCCGAAAGCGATTCCCTTATTTTGAAGCAAGCAGAGATCCACTCCTCCACCAGTGTGTAATTG
Organism: Microcoleus sp. PH2017_05_CCC_O_A; assembly: GCF_020738785.1. Classification (NCBI taxonomy): domain Bacteria; kingdom Bacillati; phylum Cyanobacteriota; class Cyanophyceae; order Oscillatoriales; family Microcoleaceae; genus Microcoleus; species Microcoleus sp. PH2017_05_CCC_O_A. The sequence goes on from NZ_JAEQCB010000007.1 coordinate 24,157, forward strand.
CGGACTCTTGCCCCAGAACCCACCAAAACCGGATAGATCAAACCACCAGCAGTCCACTCTTGCAGCCATTCGCGGGCCGTCTTGTCCGAAACCCCAAACCAGGACGCAACATCTGAAACGCCGATAACAAAGGGGTTTTCGACTCCATCCAAAACTCTTGCCAAAAGTCGCGTGAGGAGTTGCTGAGAGCGACGTGGCAATTCTTCCCAGGGTAGGGCATCAGGAGAAGCGCCTTGATAAAGAGACTTAGCTTTAGCTTGCAGTTCATCGGCTGCACGGGCCATCGTCTCAACAAAATAAAGCAACCAGGGCGTGTGGTCAGGGTCGTGACGGCCTTCGTAGAAGTTCACCGGCAGCCCCATCTGCAAAGAACGGTAATAGCGATCGCGATCGGCATTAAAATACTCGTCAAAGGAGAAAAACCCCCGCATTCGGTAGCCGGAACGCCACAGTTCAGCAGTAGCCAACAGCCGCCCCGTGCGACCGTTCCCGTCATTAAATGGGTGGATGCTGAGGAAGCGGTGCGTGAGAATAGCCGCACGGATAGGGGCTGACAATTCGGCGGCGGCTGTTGAAGATAGCCAATCGACTAATTCCCCCATCAACACAGGTACGTCCCCCGGTTCAGGTGGCCCGTAATCGATCGCCCGCGTGACTGTATCCACCACAGGGCATTCTGTAATGCGATACTCGCTTTTGCTACCCCGCCGCCCGCGACCGCGCACGATGACTATTCGGTGCAGTTCTTTGATAAATGCTTCTGTAATCGGGGTTTGGGCTTCTGCGAATTCTTCAACGCGGTCAAGCGCCCGCCAATAATTGCGGACTTCTTGTTCGGCATCACTTCCCGTGCGATCGCTCCGAGCGATCGCCCGTCGCACCGCCACTTCATCCAAGGGATTACCCTCAATTTGAGTCGAGCTGCGCGTACTTCTTTGCAAAGCATCGTGGCGCAGGCGTAGAGTCGTATCAGGTGGCAGCGGTAACACCTCGATGACAGCCCGCGCACCCTCGATGACTCCCAAATGCCTCACCAGATCGTGACTATATGAGAAGCGGGGAACAAAACTCATGGACTAATAGTATATGACAAATTAGGCATGGCTTGTTTCTTGCCCAGACTCTCGATTTTTATGTTTTCCCCTAATCCGAGCAACATTCTCCTGAGATACCTCACCCAAAATTGCCTCCATCAACCTTACAAGTGCAGCTTGCCGTATTTGAGAGTTGTCGCCCAGTTTTGCAAGAAAATCGTTAACTAAATGGTCAACTTGGTCTTGGCAATCGCGGTCAATTCCAACCATCTGATGAATTTCTTGACCGTCTGGACGGGTGACAGTAATTCGGCGGGCATCAAAACCCGCACCTTTTGCAGCAACTTCTTTCTGTAGGGCTTCCAAATTCTTGAACCGTCTAGAGATGTCACTCAGATTAATCTCAAACTTAGTAACATCCTCATCTGTCCAAGACTCAGCGGGTTTATCAGCCACAATCATCACTAGGGCTTCTAACCACTCCTTATCCGCTACAGTCTCATCTGCTGCTGCCACTGTGAAACTATGAAGAGTTCTTTCAATAGACTGTCCCATTAGATGATTGGAACGAACCCGTAAATCTTCCCGCAGCTTTGTTTCGCTGCTGCGAACCCCAAACGCATCGTAAAGCAGGGATTGACACCTACTCAGCAGTTCATCATAAGCTGTCTGAATTTCGCGGAGCGCTTGAACCAACTTTTTGCGGAGGGTTTTAGCTGTTGTGCCATCGTCAGCTTTACCAGTACCAATAGGAGGCAACTTGCAAGCTTGGGGTAAGGCTGTAAATATGAGTTCATCAGGTTCGGGTGCCTGCTGTAAGGTTTGCAAAACAGCTAGTGCTTCCGAACTGAGGCGTTTAGTCTTCTTAGTGTAAGCGGGCTGCTTTTTAACAAACTGGAACAACGGTCTAACTACCGTCAGCAGTGTGGTATTTCTAATTCCCGGTGGCATTTGAGAGTTGGGCGATCGCAATATCGCTTCCAGTTCTTTGAAGACTTGCGAGCGCACTCCCACCACTTCAAAATATTTAACAGCGAACCGGGAAGGGTCTTTAACCAACAGCTCAAAATGTTCTGCTCCCAACACCGGGATAAACGTGCCGTCTTTGTATACGCCAACATCATCAATGTGGTACAACAAAACAGCCGCTAGCAGCACCGGAATTACACCCCGTTTTACTCCAATTGGCGGTGCTTCCAATTGCTTATAAAGATTGTCTAAAGTCTGCTGTTTGTGCTTGGCCAAAAGACAGAAATCCTCAATTCCCTGCCATCCAGTCAACACGCCGGAGTCTTCATGAGGTGGGAAAAATCCCCAGTCTCCATCTTCAGACCTGTGAATACCTGTGTTCTTCAGCACAGAAAAATACATACTGACTTCAGGGCCATATCCCTGCAAACCCAGTCGTTCTTGCTCTGGATCTTCAAGCATTGCTTCAATCAGTTCCCGTCTGGCTTTAGCACCTTGAGAAGTTAATTCACGGCGATTAATTAACTCATTCCAAAGGATAATACCTTGACCGTAAACCTCATCGCAGACATCTGAGAGCTTGCCGTTGAAATCTGTAACGTGACCGATTGTTTCTTGTTTTCCCTGTATCCAACAGCAGCTCTTTGGGTCTGCCACATCAAAAGCTTGTGAGAGTGTTTCATCTAACAATTGTTCTGCTTGAACCAACCGATATCGAACTTCCTTCCTTGCTACCCCATCATTTTGCAACTCAGGGGCACTGGTTTGAATTTTTTTCAGTGCTGCAAATTCCCTCGCTCTGCTTCGCAGTAAATCTAGTTTGGCAGCACGCAACACAATCAGCGGAGTCCCATCAGCCGCAGTAGATGGCACATCAGTTAGGCTAGCTTCATCCACCCAATACCCCACCAAACCATCACCGCCATTACTGGCACATCGCAGTTTTTTTAAGTCTTCTAAACCATCAAAATACCTGCGCTCAAAGTAACGCAGCGTACCTTTTTCGTAGCTGTGACGCTGAGCAACCAAGGGTGTGAGCGGACGGATGGCGGAAAGAAGATTGACTAAAGAAGATCGCTCTTGTTCGAGATATTTTGTCAGTTCAAGATCGACATTAAAGTCCGACCCTTCCCAAATCCGCAACTCGTCCAGTTGTCGCCGATGATTGACAATACCCTTCTCGATAAGACTTTCAATTACTTGTTGCCAGTGACTCAAGCTAGTGTCAGAAGGACTGTCGCACATTGCCAGCGACACCAGAGTTCTCGTTGCCATCACCGCACCCGTAGTAGTCACGAGGTTTAAAATTCCAATTGCCTTCAAAACTCGCAGAGTATCAGTATCTTTACGTTTAGCATCCTCAATTAAATTCTGAATTTCTACCCACCGCTGGAGATTTGGTCGTGAAGCTAAACCCATCCCCACCGCTTCGATGAAATAGTCGTAAACTCTATCCAACTTCAGCGTCGGCAGAGACTCTTTCCCCCTTTCGGGCAAGCAATCTACAACCGCAGTTTCCTCTAAAAAATTCCTAAAAGAATAGGGTTCAGCGCTAGTGAGAAATGTAAATAACGATCGGTCATTTTGGGCATAGCGAGTGCAGAGAATTGGCAACACCAACGCTACGATGGGATGCAACGGGTAGACCTCATCCAGCAAGTTGAGTGTAAAATCATCCTTGATGTCACTTGGCAAACCCTCCAACCATTCTGCTGCTTGGCTATTGATGGCACAGAGAATTGCTTCTGCATTAGAGCGATTGATTGCTTGACCAATCAATCGCATCATCTGTGCTGGAGAATCATTAAATGATATATGCTCAAATCTTCCCTCAATCTTCGCCCATTCGTTGCGCTGTACAGAGGCTAATCTTTCGCCATAATCGGTAAATGCTTGGTGCAACAGACCTACTATATAAACCTGAGAACCGTTATCTCTTGACAGTTCAGCAAGTTGCTGCAACAGATATAAGTCTTCAGCGCCTTGGTTTTGGACAGCAAATTCTAAATTTTTGCCCAGTTCGTCAATAATTAGCAGCATATCTGTTTTCGCAGATGCGGCTACTTCCTGCACTAAGTTGAGGACTTTCCGACTATCTACTGCCCCTCCTTTTGCAACAAGTCCTGCAATATCTACCAGTTTTTTAGCTGCGTCTAATTTATTTCTATCTTGAACTGACCAAAAAACGTTTGCTCCTTGTTCTAAAGCACGCACAATCGTATGCGAGAGCGGTTCTCGCTGTGCTGTAGCTACGGCTCGAAACAACCCCTGACTCGGTATATTCTCTTTTAAAGCGAGGTACTCAGAACTATCCGAGCCTAATGGTTCTGATGCAATTTCTAGCGCCTTTTGGCGCATCTGACTGCTTTGGGGAGCGCACAGAGATGCCAGAAAATGGGCAAAGGCAGATTTTCCCGTACCATAGACGCTAGTTAAAGTCCAAGCGCTTCTGGATTGCTTTTGGGTTAATCCAGCTAGGATGCGTCTGAGGGCATTGACTGACCTCTCAGTTGGGATATATCCCAGCAAGGCATCGATTTTTTCTAAATCCCGCTCAATGTTGATGGAACGAGAGTAGCGACGATTGAGGCTGAAGTATTGAGATAACGGTTTGTTCATCGTTTTACTCTCGCGTACCGTCTCCCTTTGTAATACTTATCTAGGATATCAAGAGCTAGCTTCTCTGGATCGTTCGTAAAGGAAAATTGAATTAAACCAGCCGATTCAGACAGTTGGATTGAGTCCGAATGTCTTGCCACCTGTTCAATTGCGTCGCAGATAGCACTCTGGGAAAGCTTAAATGCCATACCGGGGCTGCCAATATCGTAAAGGAGGCGAGAGATTGCTATAGTCCTTGACCCGCGACCAACCCAGCTAGCATATTCTAAGCAGGCTGAAACGACTATCTCTGCTGGTAAATTTCTCGCTTGACCAACTCGGAATGTGTAGTGCCTGGAGTCTCCGGCTGTGCGAATGATTCCCAGTTCAGTAAAGGGACAATCCAGGCTGTCCTCAGTTACACCGGTCTTGGGAGTTCCTTGTTCCACATACATTCGCAAAATACAGGTGACATCCTTTTTCAGGGAAGACTCGGCGATGCGAGGTGCCACACTATCTCTGTAATCGCATAAAGCATTGAATAATTCGTCTTGGGAAAATTCCACTGCCCGAAAAACGTTGAACGTAAAATGCCAAGCTGTTGCCAGACAGGGCGGTTTGAGTAGGTTCCAGTGCAGTAGCCATAGCGTTGCAGGGTCTTCACTGAAGGGGTCCCAACCATCATCTTTTAAGAGGCGATCGCCATTGTCTGAGGAGGCATTATCTGGTAGCACTTTGAAGGCATTGCACCAGTAGCGAATGGCATTCACCATGTTTTTTCCAACACCCAGCCGCACTGGGGCATCTTCCCGCAAGAATACTTCTGGATCTTGTGTGGCTGCATCAAAACCCTTTTTGAGCCAGCCAAACCGGGGATGAAAAGTCTCGTGTCTGGCAAAGACCGGATTCCCACTATACGCTGGATTTAGGGTACTAAATATGTCTTGGTCGGGCTGTTTCACTGTGACTTCTGCTTGGGTTGGTACTCGCGAGCGTTCTCAAGCACCAGTTTTGTTGTAGGTATAGGCTAAAACATATACCAAATTCAGACTGGAACAAAAACTATCCTAATCTAATTTCGACGTAAATTACTGACGGGGTGACAATCCCTCTTTTACCTTTATGGTAAGAGCGTTGAGGCTCCTGAACCAGGAAAAAGATAACGGATTATTGACACGTTTATTGACTCCTGGACTAAAGCCCCTGGCACATAGCGATGAGTGCGATATCCCTCACAAGAGAGCCCCTCCGTAACCCGTGGAGGGGAACCCACGCTTGGCTGACAATCGGCTAAAAACCTTGAAACGACTTTCGCCCCTCCGTGCGATCGTCGTACAATAAGAGTAAACATCGAATTCACTCGCGCACTCTTCACGCTCAAACAGAGCGTGGAGGCTGTAACTGTAAATTTTCGGTTGTGCATTTTCGGTCGTTCGGGAACTGTCACGCCTCGCGCGATCGCCCTTTCTGAAGAGACTTACCCAACATCGAATTCACTCGCGCGAGACTACACAACAAATTTTGATCCTATAAATTATCCAATCTTCTGACAAGTGTCGTAAAGCTATAATTCAAATATATCGTATTGCCTGCGCCTTACTTGTGTGGGGTTTGTGCTAAAAAGTTTAGCCTATAAAACTGGTCTAAGAATTTATCAAATTCAACACTCCAGTGCTGTCAAATTATTTAATTGGGTAACTAAAACGTCCAGATGTTCCGATGTTTATCGTCTAGTTGGTGAGCGCTGCTGTGCGGCGTAGCCACCCTAAAGCGCTTGTGACAATTGCGTAAGTCCTGGGATTAATTCATTATCTCGGTGCTACAACATTACCGGCTCCACTTCACCTTGCTGCTGGACTCGATGATTACCGACCGATTCAAGCTATTCGCGAACCCTAACCCTAGTTATAGGTTCAGAAATAGTTAGGATACAACTCGCAACCTCCTGTTCTATCCTAACTATTTTTGAGCCGAGCGAGCAGCTTTTTATCCAAAAAACTTTAGGCGTTTCAACCACTTCTGCCAGTATTCCAGCAATTGTTCGCGTTCCAACACAAATATTTCCGCATCTTCACCGGGAAGAGCCACAACAATCAAAGCATTAACAATTTTATCACCAAACAGACTCTCACCATAGCATCGATTAATTGCCCCACCATAAGCAACCAACTGTAAAGGCTTGTCGTAGAGTTTTTCTACTCGCAGTTTAGGTTCTTCAGCAGTTGTCCACTCAATAGTGCATGGAACACCTTCATAACCGGCAACTAAATCAACTTTCCCGGCGTATTCTTCCACGTAATTTGGCACAACTGTCTCGACCAACTGGACATCGCTAAGTTTCTCCAGTACAGACTGAACGCTATAACAATAGGGCTGAATTAGGCTGGAAGCAGTGGGAGATAATCCTTGCAAATAATCCTTAACCCACTGATGCAATAGTTCTCCCCGGCGACGGCTGGTTAGAGCAATGCGATTTGCTTCTGCATTCCCTACTTTATTGCGCCAATTAGAAAGAGCAGCTACAGACTCAATCGGCTGTGTAGCCTTAAGTATTGTGGTAACGGCTGGTAGCAGAATGCAATTTTCATCTTTGTAGTAAAACCGTCCATTAGCTCTCGTTTTTTTCATGATAAGAATCTCCCAAAAATTGCTAAATTCAATCTCGCAATTTAGCTTGGGAGATATCTCTCACGTTGAGGCTGACTTAGACTGACTTAGGCTGACATATCTACAATCTTCAGTTTCAGCCTGCTATTGAATAGCATTTTTGCTCCATAATAAGTAATATAAGAGCAGCCCTAACTGTGATTTAAGGCTAGATGGAAGATACTGAATTCGTTGTCAGGTAATAGAGAGGTTCGTCAATGTCGCTGCCGCGTGATTTTTTGATTGAGATGGCTCGTAAGTATGCGCTTTCGCCTGAGCAAGAGGATGCTTTTGTAATCTGGTTTAGCAGTAACAAGACAGAGTTGGAGATAGCAACAGAACTCCAGATCACTAACAGTGCGCTTACCACTCGCATGAGCCACGTTTACAAAAAGTTCAGTATCAACGGTAAAGGCCCTGGTAAATATGGTCGATTGCTCAATTTTACAACTACTGAGTATCGTAAATTTAAGGCTTCAGACTCTCCAACTGCTAATCTTTCAGACGATGAGTTGAATAACTTGGTGCAAGAGGTGCGCTCCTATTGCCGCGAGATGATTCAAGACCAGTGTGGTACAATGCGATCGCTCACCATGTCACAACCCATTGACGTAAGTGACCTCTACACCAACGTCAACATTCTGGAAAAAATTCCCAGTCGCCAGTGGCGCGAAGTTGATGAAATCGTACAAGATTGTAACCCGGAAAACTTCGATCGCTTTGGACTTGGCAAAGTAATTGATAGACGGATACCAGGACTAGAAACGGTTGAGAAACACTCAAAATTGATGGTGTTGGGTAAGCCAGGGTCAGGAAAAACCACATTTTTGAAGCATTTAGCAATCCAGTGCAATACAGGTAAATTTCAAGCTAATCGCGTCCCAATTTTTATCACGCTCAAGCAGTTTGCAGAAGCAGAAGAAAAACCTAGCTTACTCGAATACATCACCCAGATGTTTTATGATTGTGATGTCTCTGCTGACCAAATAGCTGTGCTTTTGAAGCAGGGTAAAGCACTGGTTTTACTTGATGGTTTGGATGAAGTGAAGGTTGAGGATAACAGCCGTGTCATCAAGCAAGTTCGTGATTTTTCTGAGAAGTTTCGCGCCAATCAGTTTGTAATGACTTGTCGGCTTGCAGCAAGTAACTATACTTTTGAGAAGTTTAAAGATGTTGAAGTCGCGGATTTTGATGACGAACAGATTAACACCTTTGCCCAGAAGTGGTTTAAAACTAATCACCCAGCCAAAGCAGAGGAATTTATTCAGCAACTTAATGAAAATGAGCCGATTCGAGAACTGGCAACAAATCCGTTACTGTTAACGCTGTTATGTTTAGTGTTTGAAGAATTACATAAATTCCCTGCTAATCGTTCAGAACTTTATGAAGAAGGAGTGGATATCCTACTGAAACAATGGGATGAAACGCGAAAGATTGAGCGAGAGCAGGTTTATAAAAATTTATCAGTGCAACGCAAGAAAGATTTACTAAGTCAAATTGCCTTAACGACATTTGAGCGGGGAGACTATTTCTTTAAACAGAAAGAACTAGAGCAGTATATTGCAGATTACATCCGCCATCTACCTAATGCTCAAAACGAGCCAGAAGTTTTGCAACTGGATAGTGAGGCAGTGCTGAAATCAATTGAAGCGCAGCATGGGCTATTAGTGGAAAGGGCGCAGAAAATTTATTCTTTCTCTCACCTGACGTTTCAAGAGTATTTTACTGCCTCGAACATTGTTGGCAATTCCGCTCCACAGGCTTTAGAAAGTTTGGTCATCCATATCACAGAGAAACGTTGGCGCGAAGTCTTTTTGCTAGCAGTTAGCATGATGAAGCCTGCCGATGAGCTACTCTTGTCAATGAAAAAGCAGGTTGATGAGCTTGTAGCTGATGAGAAGTTGCAACAGTTTCTCGCCTGGGTGAATGCAAAATCTTGCTCAGTCAAAGTTTCTTATAAACCAGCAGCTATCCGTTCTGTATACTTTGATCTTGAGCTTGACCATGCCTCTAATAGGATTCGTGCCCGTGTTTCTAGTCTTTTTACCTTAGCTCAGCTCATCGATCCCAATTTTGTATTTTCCCCTACCTTTGACCTCGATCAGGCTTTTTACTATCTTCTTGTATTTTCCCGTGCCCTTGATTCTCAACTCGCTTCTGCTCGTGCTTTTGAACTTGACCATACCAATGGTGTTGATTCTGAGCTAAAGCAATTGCTTCAACAGCTCAAAGAGCAAATGCCTGACCCTCATAGAGACAAAGAAGAATTTAATAAATGGCGGAAAGCTCACGGTAAAGCTTGGGCTGAACAATTAAGAAGCATAATAATAGAACGTCTTAATATTGGTCACAAATGGCAGTTTAACGAAGAACCGAATAAATTGCTTCAGCAGTATTATAAAGCCAATGAGTTGCTTGCGGATTGCGTCAATAGCACTTGTTGTCTGAGCAGTGAGGCGCGAACGCATATAGAAGAAACTTTATTGTTACCAATAGCTGAAATTGAGAAGAGAAAGCCTAGAGGTTGAATCCCAGCGTTCCATGCGTTTTTTGTTCAGCTACTGCACATTCTTTGCCACAATGCCCGTATAAAGCAAATCCTCCAAAAATTTATAACCCGCCTGCTCCAAATCACCCGCTATAGAAAAAGTCAAACTCCGAATTCTAATCCTACCAACCCTGATATCCAACGGCTCAACTAACGGTATCGGATACACCAAAATAGCCTCCTGACACCCCTTTGCCTCTGCATAAGCTACCACCTGAGCAATGTCACTCGACGCAGGTGCAGTAGGAGCTTTGTACTTAGTATCCAACACATATTTAGCTCCCCCCGTTGCCACATCTGGCAACACCAAATCAATATCAAAATAGATATCCTTCTCTTCACCAACATACAATCTTTCTTGAGATTTAATATCTAAACCCTGTGGCAATAGTGCAGCTTCCCGATGTGCTTTCAACCACTCCGCCACAAAGCGTTCGTAGAGTCGCGCCATGTCAACCAAAAAGGGTAACATCGAGCGATCGCCCATCTCAAAACTCGGTCCCATTTGCTCCAAAAAGAACCAACAAAGCGCGTGTAATAATCGATAATCTTCATTCAAACGGTTGTACTGTCGCCCCACACAAACTTGCGGACTCTTTGGCTGCAAAGTCACCAAACCCTGTAACAAATGATAAGCTCGGCGCACAGTCGGTAACACTCGTTCCGTACACAAACCACTCCGAGCAATACACCAAACAGTCCAAGCTAAAATCTGATTCTCTTCAATATCTGCCGTATGTTCATCATAATCACACCGCACTTTAATATTCCAAGGTTTACTAATAACCTCTCGCACATTAATGCGTCCTCGGACATAAGGTAAATACTCAGTGTTAGGCAGATAAGCACAATAAAATCCTTGACGACCTCGGTTAAGAATTCGACTAGCTAAAATATCAGCCAATCGCTCATAAAACTCTTCCAAACTTTGACAATCAAATAGCCCTTCTAAAAAGCGAAAACTCTTGAGGTCATAAGCATATTCCAACATCCCCAGGAGATTACCCAATTGCACTTTTGGGCGCAATGCCAAGTGGAAATCAGGCGTTAACGGGATGTGTCCCACCCATCCTCGTGCAGTCAATCGCCATCGGTTCCCAGTTTTAGGAGAAGGGAAATCTACAGCTACCTGTGTCTCATAATTGTGCCACAAAGCTTCCCCCACCGCGTCGGGAATTTCAGATCGCGCCAACAGCACCGGACTATACTCAACTAACTCAATTATCCGTGGAGATGCTGCACTCATAGACCAACCTGCTGCTTCACATTATCCCAGCGAAACTGATTTACCTTACTCGGTTGGTCAAAAAAATACTCCTCCAAATATGGCTCAATTTCAAATTGCCAAATGCTCTCAATTTGTTCGGTTATATCGGGACGCATAAAAAAGCTAATACCTACTTCATAGTGGGGATTTTCGATTTGTTTATTTAGCTGTTTTAATAATTGAATTAATCCCTCCGCAGGGAAGCCACTTGAAGAATGATAGCGACGTAAAATTTCGTAGTTCGGGTATATAGAAATAAAAGCAAAGCGACGGCGCAGTGCATGGTCTACTAATGCAATCGAGCGGTCTGCTGTATTCATCGTGCCGATAATCCGCACATGATATGGAATGCTGAAAACTTCACCAGATGCTAAATAAATTTGTTCGTTGCGGTACTCTAATAGATACATCAATTCGCCAAAAACACGGGCGACATTAGCGCGGTTAATTTCATCAATAATCAAAACACAAATATTCTCACAGTTGCGTGCTTTCTGGCAAAAATTCAGAAATCTTCCATTCACTAGCGGGTAGTCTAATTCTCCATTTTTTGTTTGCGGACGGATACCTTGCACAAAGTCTTCGTAAGCATAAGCGGGGTGGAACTGGACAATATCTACAAAACTATCTCCACCACCAATTAAATGTTTAGCTAACTTCTTAGCAATATAAGTCTTACCCGTGCCTGGTGGCCCGTAAAAAATTGCCTGCTTGGTGCGCTTAAGTGCCTGCAACCAAAATTTTAACGTTTCTTCCTCAATTCCAGTATCTTTTGCACATTGGGCTAAGGTATATTCCGGTTGCAAATTCATTTCTTCGATATCCAAAGAAGGGTCAATAACTTCATCTACTTGTAAAAAATCCTGACCTGCAAAGTCATATTTTTTAATGCCAACCAGCCAATGACAAAACATATCGAATAAGTCATCGTCTCGCAAAGCTGGTACGCCCGGTATGTGCAGATTTTGAGCTAATTCTTTAATCAGCTTACGTCCGGTAATGTCGATCGCTGGATAATCTGTCAGCTTTTGACTGTAAGATGTATTAGCGAAGTAATTAATAACTCGTTGCGATTTGCGATTAATTAATAAAAAATCATCAGGTCGGAGTGCGTTAAGGATAGGCGAGAGCATCCCTGTTGGGAAATCTTTGGAATAAGGCAATTCGGCAAAATCCTGACAAGCTGCTGACAATTGAATAGGATCTTTATGGCAGCGACCGATAAAATTTAAAATCGATACTGCTACTTTATGCCAATCTTCCGGCTTTGTCCACTTCGCCCCGTCAAACCATTCTTTTATGTCTTTTGTGATAGCTGGAGCCTGATGTATCCAGGCTCTTCTTTGAAGATTGTTAGCACTTTTTCCGTAAGGTAGTAGTTGTAGTAGGACTGCTTCTGTCACGTCTTCTCCAGACTCGAATGCAGAGGAAATTGCCTCAAAATTCCTCTTCCCCTGCTGACGCTGCTCATTGTAGGCGGCTGTGTGACGCAGCCCAGCGGGGGTGTAAGGATATGAGGTGACGAATTCTTGAAATAGTCTGACAAATTCAACTTTCTTTTCTACTACCATATTTTTATATTCTTGAATTAAATTTAATAATTTAACCAATTGTTCTGGTCATTCTTGGTCAGTCATTATCTCTGTTTTATCTTGTCCCAAACTATTAATAATTTCATATTCACTCTCCTTCAGATAACGATAACTCTGGGGAGGACGGAGGTAAGACAACTTTTTTGGCAATCGTTTTAATGGAACAGGTTTGTCAAAATGTCTGAGATTTTTGATCAGGATACCAACGATTAACGATGCCCCTTTATAATAGGTGTAAAATTTTTGTCTGCTAATGCCAACACTGTCTTGAAACTTATCCCAAAAAATTTTCAGTTCTTGAGGCGATGCTTTACTTTCAATCACACCCTCCACCTCAAATGAGCCTACAAAAACCTTTTCAGGAGATGAAACATAAACTAGAACAATGTCTCCAGGGGTTAAACGAGTGCGAACTCTACGCAGTTCAATTTTCTTCGTTTGGTCTTTGAAAATTTTCTTAGCGTACTCCGGTTTTATTGACAGTAAAAGGATAGTAGATCCCATAAAAATTCAACTTCTGCTTGAAGCCTAAACTCCTAAATTATACACTTTGACAAAGCATTCTACTAAAACTTTTTCAGGGCAAAGAAAGGAGAGTTTTTTCTCAGATATTTGCCGCAGTTGTTGTGACGGGATAGGGTTATCGAATAACTCAATATCACTAAAGCGAATTGCCATTATATTACCATGCTTGTCTCGATTTATCTGCTCAAGATCGCTCAACTTATATACCCCTAATTGTTGAAAACGTTGATAAAGCTCCTTGGGTTGGCCAATGACAACCTCATCCACATAAGAGCAGGCTCGCACAGATTCTACTTCGCAGTATCCTTTGCCTTTCCCTTCTTTCTGTGTCCCGCTTACATACCAGAGAATTCGACAGGGAGCTTGTAATCCTCTTGAGTTCTTCACAGAGCGATAATAGACAGCTTCACGGTTGAATGCCATTTCAGGTTTGGTTCCGAATAAGGTTTGGTTAGCTAATCCTTCATCGAATAAATCTGCTGCCCATTTAGGTTGAATTGGAATGATAAACGTAGGAATTTCAGAATCAATAATTTTAGCCGGAAACAAGCAGCGTTCAATGTCTACTGATCCTTGCACATCTGTAATAATGTTTTTTGTATTAAGACTCTCGGCAAATTGAAAACAAATCTGATATTCCTGTCCTAAAGTAGAGCCTAGAGTAATCAGACGCTGTGACAATTCAGATGCAGTTTCAGCTACAGCTAAGTTTATCTTTAACCACCCATTTGTAACTCGTCGGAAGGAAGAAGTCTCATGAATTGCTGTCATCACGGTTTCGGCTAGGTACGAATCAGTAATCCTTGTAAATTGCCGTTTTTCGCGAGCCGAACGCAATATGGATTTAAAAATTAAGTGGCGTACAAGTGTTCCTGATAAAGGATTATTTCCAACCCGCAGCATCGGGATTTCTAGTTCATGCTTTTTCTGATTGCCATACACAACCAAAGCTAGTGGTTTATTTTTTCCTTCTCTAACAACCAAACACTCAAATTTATCTAATTCTGCAAGAAACCGACGTAGCTGTTGCTGAAATTCAGCCTTTGTTTCTCCCTGTTCTTCGCACTGAAAATAGTTACTTAATAAATCTTCTTGCCCCTTGTGAACTGGGATTTGTTCTAGCTGTGTAGTTCCAGCTAAACGTACAGGCTGATAGTCAAGTTTTCTACGAAGTTCGTCTAGCTGAGTAATTAGGTCGTTAGGGCGAATGATTGACAATCTAAAATTTTCATAAATTTCACTACCTAACTCTAATAATTTATTATTTAGGGTGACAAAAAGCTGAGAATCTGAGGCAATAGTCCTAGCTAAGTGACGGACTTCTAGTTCATCAATCATTGCACCTTTATCGGACAATAAACTGCTTAATGAATGAACAACTGAATCAACAAATTGATGACTGCGTAAACAGGTAAATTTTTTTTGAGCAAAGTTGCGCTGCTTATTCCTTTCTTTACTATCCTTGAGCAAGATTATTTTATTAAATATTTCATCAGTTATGCAAAACTCTAATTCAGTCTGTAGCCAATCAGCAAATAGAGACTTTGATTCAGCAAAATCAGTTTTTTTATCTATATAAATTTCGCCAAATATTTGCGTATCAATAACTACACATAGTCGAGACTCAAGTTTCTGTTGAGAAGCAGTCGAAAATAGGTCTGTATGACCGTTATCGAACCACCAATATGTGAGTAGCTTTCCATCCTTACTCCTTCCTGTTTTCTCATGTTTGGCAACAAAACCTAGCCGATACCACATTTTTTCTAATTTGAAATCCTCACGACAATGTAACCCAATTCCATTAGAATTTTTGGTTATTTGTTTAAGGTAATCGAGCAGGAATTTGGCTACCCCTTTACCGCGATGTGCTGGAGCGGCGCACAGATGAACTAAGCTATGGCGATTGTATCTTTGGGCATACCGATATAACACATAGCCGATGCACCCCGCTTGAGAATCAAGTGCTACAAATATATTCCCGCGTCTGGCATGGTCAAAAAAAGCAGTATGATTAAGAAAGCCAAGAGTTTTTCTATTGGCATCCCCCAGTTTTATGACGGTTGGTAAATGTGGGGATTTTTCGTCAATCACTTCAATCTTTACTTCCACTGTCTTTCTGTTTTTACTTGGGTGTTTCTGCATCGTGCTTGAGAGCAAGTCGTTACCTCTCAAGTTCAGAATAGCCGATATCTATATTTTGCAGGCGGTTAATGAAAGACTAGCGACTAAATTTTGCGCCTACCTGATATCTGTACTAAACATTAAATCGCACCGCGAGCGTGCAACGCTGAGCTATCAGTCGGCCGCGAGCGTGCGGATACCGCCCCGTCGTCGCCGCGCTCGAACGCCCCAAAGTCGCCTGCACCAAATGAATCCGCGTATTCCGCCGATCATCGCAAGTGCGTCATTCGCGTGCGAATGTCGAGCGCCTGTGGGGGCTGACGTTTCCCTCAATCCCCGCCCGCTTGCCCGCCGCCACCACAATCCGATGCACTTGTGCCGGCTTGAGATGCCCGTTGTGCTTGCTTAAACAGAACACCGGCTCATCCGACCCCGCCGTCCCCCGCAGCAGCAGCACCAACTTCCAAGTCTCAGCACTAAAAATCACTTACCTAACATTGAAGCGTTGGCTTAGACATCAATTGAACTCTCATGCAGCTAAGGCTTTGCAATACTGACATTTTTTCATACTAGGGCTGACAGAGTGCTTGTGGCTCTCTAGCCAAAATCCGACGCCCTCGACGGATCTTTCAGAGCGTCCCTTGGTCTAAATTAGTATTTATAATATCACTTTGAAAGAGTAAATGCTCGACTTACTCCCAGAGCAACAGCCCTCAACCTTGAATTTGCGCTGTCCAGTCCCCCTGACTCAGCATCCAGCAGCAGTGTACCTCGACAGTTTGGGGAGCGAACGGTCAAAGGCAACCATGAGAGAAGGACTCAATATCATGGCCCGAATGCTGACGAGCTCTGAGTGTGACGCAATGACTTTGAATTGGGCGGCATTGCGCTACAAACATACTGCGGCTCTACGCTCGGCTATGGAGAAAAAGTACGCCCCCGCGACGGTGAACCAAATGCTGTGCGCCCTGCGGCGGGTGTTAAAGGAAGCTCTGCGGTTGGATTTAATCGACCCAATAGATTACAGTAAGGCGGTGGATGTCAGGAGTATCAAGCAATCGGGAAAAGTTAGGGGGCGGGCGCTAACGCTCTCTGAGATTGCTGCATTGATGCAAAGCTGCTCTGGTAAGACTCCTATTGATGTTAGGGATAAGGCGCTGATTGCTATCTTGCGTGGGGGTGGCATCCGTCGCGGTGAGGCGGTTAATCTGTTGAGGCGAGATTTTAACTTATCCACCAGAGCGCTGTTCATCCGAGAAGGTAAGGGCAAGAAAGACAGGACGGTTTACCTCCCGGAGTCTGCTTGCGTTTTAGTGTCCGAGTGGCTGGAGTTGAGGGGAGAGGCTCCAGGGCCTCTGTTGTACCCGATTCGGAAGGGGGGAGAAATTCAGCGGCGGCGGATGACGGAGGATGGTGTGTTGAAGATTGTGCAGCGGCGGGCGTTTCTCGCTGGGGTAGAGTCCTTTAGTCCCCACGATTTCCGGCGCACGTTTTGCTCGGACCTCCTTGATGCTGGGGTGGATATTGTGACGGTGCAAAAGTTGGCGGGTCATGCTTCTCCGGTAACTACGGCAAAGTATGACAGGCGTGGGGAGGAAACTAAGCGGCGGGCCGTGCAGCATTTGGAATTTTAGGGCGCTTGAGAGAACTACATAAGATTGATACAAAGTGGATAAGACAGACATCTAGGGATCTGATGAAACTTATACCAAAATTTATTGTGAAGCTGCATAGAACATAGACAAGCTGAAAACTCCGCGCCAGGTGAGGATTTTGTTCCATGCTATTACTTCCTGCTTCTTCCTAGGGAGTCGGCTCAAGAGAGCGTCGTCGGGCGTGAATTCAGGATTAGCCATCCGAACTCTCGATAATGGGACAAGAGCCAAATTAATCGCTGCGTTCTTGTCCCGATGAGCGCAAAAAACTGCAACACTCACCATCAAAAATTCGTTCTTTTAATGGCAGTAGCATCTCCCTATCAACGCCCGGATAGCATTGTAATCAGCCGCCTCAGCTTTCCAGCAAGTTTTCTTGAATCGTAGCGGCACTTAGCTTCTACCAAGATTTTTTCCATCAGCTCGGATGAAGCTACTGCTTGCAGCCATGCAGCTTCTAAAAATACTTCTACAGTCACTCCTTTTTCTTTGCAAAATCTCGTCAAATTAGCATCTATTTCGGCATCTAAAACAACAGCAGAATGGCGGCGAGTTGGCGGAATTTTCGCGAGTTCGGCTTTTAATTCCTCTAAGGTTGAATAGTCACCCGTGGTTTCTTTTGAAGGTTCGTTCGCCGGAGTTGACTGTTGGGTAATTTGTTCGCTCTCCTGTTTGGGGGCGATTAAAGTATCTTCTCGGCTTGGAACAACTGTTCGCTTGCGGTTGGAGCGAATCTGGTCGAGGATGCTGTCACTCATTGTACTTTTTGTTGTAAAAGAGACTCGATTTTGGCGAGCAGTATTTCAAAGGGATATTCTAAGTCGGGATGTCCTAATTCACTGAGAGTTTGGCGTTTGTTAATGGCTTTTTTGTACTGTTCGGATTCTCGGATTGAAGGGAGAATTAATTCGTTTTCAACTTCGTCTTTCATTCCTTCTACGGCTAGGCGGCTCTCTAGGGTTTGAGTGTTGCCAATCCAGCGGTCGCGGAAGGGCAGCACTCCTAGTACGGTAGCGTTGGTTGCTTTGACATCTCTCATGGAGTTGAGCAAGTCGAGTGTCCGCACTAGGGAACCGTAGCCTTTGACGGAGGCTTCGGCGGGTACGATTACGGTGTCGGCGGCACCGATTGCGGTTAGGCAAATCTGCGAGCGCTGGGGGGGTGCGTCAATGATACAAAATTTGAAGGCTTCGGCAACTGGTTCGAGGCGGCGCAGCAACAGGGTAGCGCCGACGCCGCTGCTGGATAGGTAGTCGGCGGCGGCGTCAAGCCCGTCGTCGGAGGGAATTAGAAACAAGTTGTCGCTACCTTCGACTGGATAGATGCCGTCTTCGATGGGCACGGATTTTTTGAGAACTTCCAGCAAGGTGGGCTGGTTGGGTTGCAGTTCTAGCCCCAGGTAGGTGGTCAGGTTGTGTTGGGGGTCGGCGTCGATAGCCAGTGTGGGATAACCCCGGCTGGCTAGGAGGCGGCTCAGGAATAGAGATGCGGTTGTCTTGCCCTGCCCCCCGGACAGGGACGCGATGGCGACTGCGATCATGGCTTTAGGGACATGGGATGGGGTTTTCTATATATATCCTCCTCTAAAAAACGAAAATAGTCAATATCTAAATTACTAAAAAGCTACTTTTACTATTTTAGTGTATAAAGTGTGAAATAAAGCTTTATAGCTATAAAATTTTATAGCTATAAAGCTAATTTTATAAAATGACTAAAAGCTAAATTACTAAAATTAGCAATTGAGCGGAACTCGCGCAGTCCTTACCATACCAGAGTTACCCTAAGTAGCGAAGATTCGGTACTTTGAATAATCGCAGTTTGCCGCAAAGTTTCCAGCACTTGTGGCGCTTGTTGCTTGTATAATTCCTGCTTGCCTTTGTACTCCCCAATTAAGCGAATCGTCTGGAGCAGTTTTTGGGTAATCGGTTGCTGGGTTAAAAAGGTCTGTTCAAAAGATTTCATTGATTAAAAGCACGACTGTAATAGCCATTGAGTCGCTTAGGTCTATTATATAAGTATTTTTAATATAGGTACTAGCCTGGTCACAGTACCTATATTAAAGGTATTGTACCCGATCGCTTCTGTACTGTTTTGTGCTTGACACTCCGGGCGCGTAAACGCGCGGGGCTTTCACGCAAAGCTTTGTAAGTTCTGACCAATAATTTCTTGATGGTACAAGCCCCTGGATTTATCCCTGGAATCAATCCAAAATCCAAAATCTAAAATCGAATGACCAGGCCGAGCGGGCTGGTGGAAGAAAGGGATCGTCAAAGGTCGCCAAGTTCCCACCGGGACTATAATACAAGTTAACACTGGGTAAAGATTTCACCGCGATAAAGAGATCTTTGTGCAGCTCTGTCTGCATAATTTCTCAGTCGAGGAGCATGAGTTTTCAGACTCTATAGATGCGTGTTTAAAAGGCGCGGTGCGTGTTTAAAAGGCGCATCGCGTGTTTTATAGCGAGAAAACAACATAATATGACGCGCGGCCTTGACCCTCTAATTTCAACTGGTTGGCATCAGTCAACTTCCGCAGCAGGCGACTAGCTTGGTCTTCGCTGATACGACAAAGTTCCACAGCTTCTTTTCTGGTAATTCTGCCGTGAGTCCTTACATATTGAAGCACCATTTGCTCTTGCTGAATGGGTTCAAAGCCAGCTTGCCGGACGTAATCGGCGGATTGTCCCAGTTCTCGGTAAACTAAGGGGCTAAGGGTGTAGGTGCGTCCTTTTTTGACGCCACGCGCTTCTACCAAACCAGCTTCAACTAATCGTTCTAACACGCTGCGGGCGATCGCTTCATCTCGCTGAATGGCACGGGCGAGAGTAGCCGTGTCTAACCGTCTTTCTTGTCGCAATTGTCCGATCGCGATTAAAGAGTCAACGGGGAGTGGGCTTTGACGGCGATTTTCCTCTTCAATCACTACGCGCAACAGTCCTAAGTCGGCTTCCCCCCCTGGCAGTCTGACGGCAACTGAATGAGAGTTTGTGCTTCGATAATCAGGGGCGGATCTTCCGTAGCGCAATAACCCCTGATAGATTAAATCTACACCGCGCCCAGTTCGTTCGGCGAGTCCGATGCGTTTAATGGCATCGGCTAGGAAGGGGTTTCTCGGCCGGGGTTCTACGACTAGCAAGTTATCTAAACTGACACCTTCAACAAAACCCCCTGGGTTGCTGATGGTAATTCCGTAATCTTCCCAGCGGATGTGAACGGCTCCCAATTTAGTGTAATCTCGGTGGATGAGGGAGTTGACTGAGGCTTCCCGAAAGGCGCGGCGATCGTAGTTGGGAACGGGGACGCGAAATAAACCGATTTGCACTTCATCTTCTTCGACACGCACCTCGAACTGTTCCATGACTCGCTCAAACAGTTTTAGTAGTGGGGTGCGGTAAAAGTCATTGACTCGCACTTGGGTGCCTTCGAGGACTTGAAAGGCGACTTCGTGGGTGGGTAAGTGTTCGCGGAGGGCGCTTTCTCGTCCTAAAATCAGCAGTCCGGTAACGGTGGGAAAGCGAATTCCATCGGTAGAACGCACGAACCCTAAAGCGCCGTCGAGTTCTTCATCGGTTAAGGATAGCAGAGTGCGATCGCCCCCATATCGCTCTATTAATTGTCGCAGGCGTTCGCGTTCCAGGGGGTCAAAGTCGGCGACAGATGACCCGGTGACGGGTAATGAGGAGTAATCGAGAACGCCTAAGTCTGACTGGCGAGTGGCAAATTCGTAGGGATAAAAGGGGACGCATTGGGGTGTTCCGTCTACTTGCAGGCGACGGCGTTGCAGGAGTCCGTCAGATGTGGCGACGATGCGGGGTAATTTGGGGACTTCTATGCAGGCAATGGTTTGACCTGCTTCTAGCAACGCTGTAACGCGCACGCTGACTGGGGGGTTGGTGCGGTTGCCAATCATGGCTGCTAAGGTGGAC
Organism: Microcoleus sp. PH2017_05_CCC_O_A; assembly: GCF_020738785.1. NCBI lineage: Bacteria > Bacillati > Cyanobacteriota > Cyanophyceae > Oscillatoriales > Microcoleaceae > Microcoleus > Microcoleus sp. PH2017_05_CCC_O_A. Next base: position 45,037 of record NZ_JAEQCB010000007.1, read on the forward strand.
AGGTTTTGGTGTTGGGGGTGCAAACCTGTTATTTGACCGTCATCTTCAACGCCGAGGTAAATGGAGCCACCGTCTGTATTGGCAAGGCAGACGACGGTTTCAATCAGGTCTTTGTCTGGCAGGCGAGTGCGATCGCTCTTAAACTCGACGGTGAGGGATTCTTGTTCGGGAATCGTGCGATTCATTTAACAATATAAAATAGGGGCGACCAGACGGCATTTACAATCTTACGGGAAAATTGGGTCTAAAGCCCCGTCCTGAGAGTGTCAACCTGTCCCCCCTTCTGCAAGCTCTAAGCGGTGTGCGTAAGTGTTGACGAATTGCCCCGAAAACAGAGATTTCACCATTACCTGAACCCCAGAAACAGCTCTAACGACATATTTCTGAACCTCACCGCAGAACCTCACCACCGAACCCACTTTCAGCTCAGACGGTGCTATTGGGGGTACTTTGGTCTCATAAGTGGGAATGACGTGATTTTCGGGTTCTATCGCCTGATATGAAGCTGCAACTCCCATTCCTTCAGTTGTTAATACCTCCCCAGGTGCAGCTTCCACTCCGAACACTTGAGTAGTGTGAGCCCATTCCTCATCCAGAGGCGACACACCCTCTGATATCTTTATATTATTATCCGACCCTGTGCCAACAGTTCCCACCTCATTATTTTGTTGAGATAAACCAAGAGGCGGCACAACCTCTGACATCCCTATATTATTATCCGACCCTGTGCCAGCAGTTTCCACTTCATTATTTTGTTGAGGGAAATCCTGAGAAAACACATCCTTTGATATCTCTATATTATTATCCGACCCTGTGCCAGCAGTTCCCACCTCATTAATCTGTTGAGATAAACCAAGGGGAGGCACACCCCCTGACATCTCTATACTATTATCCAACCCTGTGCCACTAGAAACCCCTCTTAAACACTGAGTAGCAGCTTCCGCCAAAGAAACTGCCTCTTTATCCCGCTGCTGCCAAACCTCAAAAATCGCCTCCCTGCCATCCTGGGGAAACTCAAACTGGTAAACCCTAATACGCTTGGGCCGACCTTTAGCATCTCGTTCCTCCGACCTTTCTTGGCGAACCCGCCGCAAAGTAAAGCCCAGCTTACCCCTCAAAATATACTGCACCACCTCCATTGGCTTAGCCTTGGGATTGACGCTGATGCCCAAAAAGTCTTTCACATCAACAGAACATAGCTTAACCCGCTCAGCAAAAGCTATCACAAGCGCGTCAGTCCCTCGAAACTCTTTGTCTGGGTTTAAGAACTCCATCACTCCCAATTTCTTAAGTGCTTCCACCCTTGCTGTAAGTAAGCGCAAATCTTGGGGACAAACCTTACCTTTACCCCTTTCCTGATGTCCAGCCAAGTGATTTTTATCTCGCAATCTGACAAATTCAGGGTCATAAGTTAGATAATAATGCAGGCTAATTTTTGGCAACCAGCCATCATCATCTCTGAGTTTTAGTTCTGGCGTAACAGGCACTCCATAAGTATCCCACAGTTGATATTTACGCTGCTTCTCTAGTTCTAGCTTCGTCTTAGCCCGCTTGTCCTTCAATTTCAGGTATTCAGACAGAGTAATGTTTTGAGCATTGGCAACCCCTGAAGCCTCAGCAACCTTATTCTCTTCCCTGATTACTTTTGCCTCATCACTAAGACAATTAGCCACAGTTTCTAAGTTGTCTAATTCCTCTTCTAATTCTTGCGCTTGCTTAGTTAGCTGTTCCAATAAATCCCTGTCTTGGCAATTGTGAGCCGCCAATTGTTGCATTTGTATAACTTTAATCTCCCGATGTAATTGAGTCTCTCGACACAATGTTATCCGATGCCCTTCAGCCTTCAATCCCTCCCAAATAGCCTCTCTGTAGTTCCACATTCCAACGTTGATTCTAGCTGCCATTAAAGCCCAAGTCCGCAAGTGAATCGGGTCGTGGGCGAAATCTATGTCAAAATCAGCGTCATGCAACAGTTTGATATTGGTTTTAATGACTTTCTGCTGAGAATTGATTATTGCTCGATAACTAGCGCTGCCATTGCCAATTTTGCCGAAACCAAATTGTTGAGTCCAAACAAACCAAGGCACATTTTCATCCCTTACACGGGCTAGAGCTTGCAAAGCGTCATTGACGGCTACCGCCCCTTTAAAGATGCCAAAAACTGCTGTAAAGTAACCTCGGATATCGATGCTGACACCAGTGCCAATCGTGGGGCTGGCGATGATGATATCGTAGTTTTTGATCTGAGCATTGAGTTGCTCAATGCAGCCATAAGCGGGATGGTTTGGGTCGGCTACTGATTCGCTATCAATCCTAAGAATTCGCTGATGGGGAAAGCGGCGTTGCAGTTGCGTTTCCAGGTTGCGACAAGACCATTTTCCGGTGACTTTTTGAGAGTCTTCTACAACCATAATGCGCGGTCGATGTAGCTCTACAGGGGGATATTTACTAGGGTTTATCAAGCTACATTCAGTAGCGTTCATATGGCAATATCTTGCACTTTTAGAGTCACATTCAAACAGGGTTTTCAGACAATATTCAACACAGCTTTTAGAGTCACATTCAACACAGCTTTTAGAGTCACATTCAACACAGCTTTTAGAGTCACATTTAGCCAGGTTTCCAGGAGCACATTCACCAGGGTTTTTTGGACAATATTCAGTACAGCTTATAGGGCAACATTCAGCCAGGTTTTCAGGAGCACATTCACCAGGGTTTTTTGGACAATATTCAGTACAGCTTTTACAGCCATATTTAGCACAGCTTATAGGACAGCATTCGGCGCGGTTTTCAGGAGCACATTCAGAATGGCTTATAGAACCACATTCAGCACAGCTTATAGGACAACATTCAGCACGAGTTTCAATGTCGGAGCAGGTGATTTCTTTAGAGAGAATTTTCTCCATTTGAACATACATTGATGCCGGGTTAGAAGTAGCAAAGAAAGTCACATCTCGCCCTCGTTTTGGCTGCCATTCGTTAACAACAACCCAAGGCGAAATAGGGATACCTGCTATGGCTATTAAGTAGTCAATGCTGTAATCGGATAAATCGGCATCTTGGGCAACAACTAAGCCGCCACTTGTCAAGACGTTGTGGATGAGTTCTTGCAGAGTTTGCAAGATGGCGACTCGGTTTTCGCGGCAAGTTGAACTGTTTAAGGCGTGCCAAATGACTTGTTCGCACTCATCGATGATGACGATCGCGCCGAACCAATCTTCAGGATTGAATTTAGCTTGAGACAATGGGTGGAGGCTGTCTATGCACAAGCCATATCCGAATAGTTTACCCTCGGCTGAGTCTCTGGTTTCGTCGATGTAGTTGATTCCTAAGCTGGCACAGATAGCCCTGCCTAGTTGAATCCTATGGGTAATTATCAGCACGCGGCGATCGCCCGTGTTGAGGGCGTGGGAAACCAGGTGGGTGAGGGCTTGGGTTTTGCCGGTGCCTTTGGGGGCTTTGATGCAGGCTAACCCGGACTCTGGATAGGGGAGTTTTCCCAGATAGCGAGAATTTAGCTTTAAAGAGGCGGGATAGGTTAAAAGCCATGATTCCCTAGCGAGCCAGAATTGGAAGCCTTGCGCTTCATTTTTGAGGGCGCTGAAGGCATCGGAGCCCTTCGATACCACGAAATCGTCAACGCCTTTTTCTGGCCCTGGCAGGTTGATGACTTTGACGGGGCAATTAGCGGCTGTGAAAAGGCGGCCGAGTTTGCCAATTTCCCGGTTGACGTTTTGGATGGTTTGGCGTTTGCTGTCGCGGTCAAAGCAGATGTAGATTTCACGTTCCTCTGTGGCGAAGTGTTGCAGTTCGGGGATGAGGTAGGGGTCGCATTTCTCCCCTTGCGGGGTTTTGGTTCTGACACCGCCGGTGACACCGGGGAGGGCGATGGCGGCGTAGCCCAGTGTGAGTAGGCATCCGGCTTTTTTTACGCCTTCGACGATGATGACGGGGATGTTGTTGTCCCACACCCATTGCCAGAACTGAGGCTGGTTCGGGGATGAGGTAGGGGTCGCAGAGGGGCTGCACGGGCTAGGGGCAGAGGAGAGATTTTCGTCTTTCCTCTCCCCCTCTCCCCTGCTCCCCTGCTCCCCTGCTCCCCTGCTCCCCCGCTCCAAGTCCTCTGGGTTTTTAGGGTTGATGGGGACACCGTAGCGTTCTGCGACTTTTGCCCAGATGTGGTCTGGGACTTGCAGGAAGAAGGCTCTGGTGGGGGTTTTGGGGGGGTGTTCGTATTTGACGGGTTTGATTTTGCCTTTGGGGTCAAAGGTATTTCGGGGCTGATAGGGTTTGAAGCAGCCCCAATACATGGGCTGCCAGTTGTTGAGGGGGTCAAGGCCCGAGCACCACCAGCCACCGTGTTCGATGTGGCTGTAGTGCTTTCTGGCCCACCGCCATTGTGCGTCGGGGTGGACTCTGCCGGAGGCGGCGGTGATTTCGTACAGGAGGTATTGGTACGGGGTGTCGCCTGAGAGGGTTTGGATGTTAAGGGCGATGAGGTCGGGGTCTACGCCTGAAGCCAGCCATTCGGACAGGGGGGAGATGGGTGATGTCATTGGACACCCCCGGTGTTGGTCAAATGGAAGGGCAGCCAGAAGGGGTCAGGCGGGGTTGAGGGGGCTGTGAGTTGGGGTTGAGGCTGACTGAGCTTGGTAAATGCACCCAGTCTTTTTGTGCAGGGTTTCACGGGAGCTATTCCTTGGTAGGCGAATAACTCTTTGTCTCACCTTTCGCAAAAGGCTGTTGGTTGGCTGATCTAAACTTCTCTAGATCTTATAAGGCTTGTAATCAAAAGCTGAAACCAAGATAGGGCAAAGGTTTTGAAAAAACATTGTCCTGGGATGTGGATGATTTTGTCCTGGGATGTGGATGATTTTGTCCTGGGATGTGGATGATTTTGTAATCAAGCTAAAACGCATAGACAGCAAAGCTTTTAGGGCGATTTTTAAAACTTTTTTTTTGATTACACGACTTTCACCGACTTGATTACAAAAACGAACCCTTCAGGGGGGCTAGTTAGGGCAAACGCATCTATAGCAGAAGTCAGGAGTCAGGATTCAGGAGTCAGGATTCAGGAGTCAGAATTCAGGAGTCAGAATTCAGGAGTCAGAAATAAAATGCAATCACAGCGATGGTTTCAGCAATTAAGAATGCCCTGACCGCTTTGGCGGTTATAAATTTAGCCCCAGTTTCCTTCGAGGCTTGGGTAACTCCAAGATTGTCAGTAGTTCTCGCGTCGTGAACTTCAGTCTTGGATTTCCAACAGCTTGAGCAATTTAGCCTCTATTTCTGGGCTGATAGTCCGCTGTCCACGCTCTATCTGAGCAATCAGCGATTGTGAGACCCCCAACCAGCCAGCCAATTTTCTCTGGTTCCATCCCTTGTCTTCACGGGCTTTTCGCAGGTCAGCACTTGTTATTGGTATTGGCTTTGGCAAAGCAGGCTTTAATTGTTGAGGTTCAGCCTTGCTTGCTACCAAGACTGGGATGGGTTCTGGCTGAAGTATGAAGAGCTTGGCCGCCAGCCACTGATCCAGGTAGCCTTTTGGGTTCCTTTCTTTGTTTTCTGGCTGAAGTCTCTCTGGATAAGTTTCTGGGTCAAATTGAATTTGCCAGGCCAAAGTTATCAAGAGTTGTAAGGCATCATCCCAGTTCTGTTTTAAGTTGTAAGCTTTACGGCGATCGCTGCGGGCTGAGTCAATTTCTTGTTTGGGTAAAATCGCTTCTAGCAGGGTTAAGACTCGGTATTTACCACTGGTGTGAAATCGGCTTTCTATCGTGACATGAATTGCTAGTCTTAAGGCAAATTCGTTATGGTACGGATCAATTCTTAGCACCTGTTGGGAAAGATAGCCAAATTGATATAACGCTTCCCGCGACTTAGCTCCAGCTCGGTTCAAAAAATCTTGAGTCCACAATCCTGGTTGGACTGTTATGTATACTTCATAGGGGTTGTCTACCTTGCCTTCAAAATTTAACTGACCTTGGGGTTTGATGTAGACATTCCACATTCTCCCTACAGGAGCGCTAGCTATAATTTGCCCTTTCTTATTCATTCCTTCAATCCAAACAGCTTTGACCAATAGACAATCAAGAGCGAATGCTGTTTTCGCAATCTCTAGCAGCTTTTCTCTTTGAGTTTTTTTGTGATTTTTATCCCACCCCATTTCCTTGACAATATCGCTAGCTTTTAGTGTAAATTGGCTTTGCCAAGGAGTCTCCTGTTTCATAGTATGGGCTGCAAAAATCATGTGCAGTTTGGCACTGGTAAACCCAAATTTATCAATAATTTGCTGGGCTTCATCCCAAGGGAGCAAGGTAATGTCACCAGGGCTGCTAATGTAATGCTCAATATAATTGCTAGAGTTGCCCTTGGCTTGATGTTGGAAAACAGCAATACTGCTGGCAGCCTCTCCCCATAAATCTGTCCGGATCTGGGCACGGAGACTGGAAGCCATCAAAGCGGCTGTTGGCAGGGCAACAGTAGCTGTATTATTGAATAATCGGGGTTCAGTTACTGGAACTGGGAGAGGCGCAAGTTCTAATATTTTTGCTAATTCATCTGCTAATAAGTTTTGTACATTTATTTGCTGTAATAATTCATCGGCTACATGATATCCACACGCATTAATTATCTGGGATTCTGTCCAGGATTCTGATTTTGAGAAGGAGGGGTCAGGAGAAAAAGCCAGCATTCCAGGCTGGAGGTCTGAATGGGTCTCTCCCTGATTCCAGATATCTAAGTGATTCATAATCCACTCAGCATTCTTTTCCCAGAAATCCGCTGTGAACAAGTTTTCAAAAATTTTTTCTAGATGTGCTACTAATTTAGGGGTAATTTTTAAGTCCTCATAGGGAGACTTTTCTTGCCCTGTTTCCTGAAAAAGTTTTGTTTTCAAAGCCTGATGCAATTGGGTAGCTACATTCACTAATATTGCATATTGAAGTTTACCTTCCCTGGCTAGCTTGAGAGCGTATTCTTGGATGCGCTCTGGGTCTTTTATAGGGACGATATGTTGTCTGGTTCCCACCTCAGAACTCCCATGGTTGTATTTGATAAGCTGTACATATTTTGTCTAACACCCGCTTTAATGGCAACACATCACGGTTGTGGTAAAGCCGATAACCCGCTGATTGGGTTATCCCTGCCTGTTTCCAAAACTGGTAGACGGTTAATCCTCTGCTGTCTATAAATTCCTTAAGAGTATTGATAATCACACGACAAACTACTTACTAGAACTAATGCAAACAGTTCAATCAATGCAATCAGTGCAATCAGCGATCGCTAATAATCAACAGGGAACACCTGCATCAGAACAATCCGAAACTGCTCGCAGTGGCAAAAGTGGTTTTAACAATGCCCCTAAGTGAGCGCGGAAAATGGGCGACTTTTCCACAACTAGGAGACACAATTGCAGGATATCAAATCAGCAGTGCATTTTGGCCTGGCAAGTCACCAGATCCCGGTTGTTCCTCGATGCACTTTGGAACTGACGTGGCAACTCTAATGTACACGCCTTTGTATGCAATTGGGCCAATCGGAGGCACTGTCAATGTTCGGTGTTGGGACAATGGACGCTGGAGATGGGTTGCTAGCTACTCAGATTGGAATGGGGTGTCAGTTTCGACTACGTGCATTTACCCGCAGGCGAGTGCAAGAGTGGCTTGCACAAAGTCAAGGCAATATTTGAGGGAAATTGGGATTTGTTCTGATGCGAAATCTTTGGCAATAGCTTTGAATGAACGGCATCGGCAAGATTATTTGAAGTGAGTGCACCGGGTAATAAAGATTCGGTTTTTCTGGCTGGTTGGCGAGCGTCGAGCCGATATAGCAATCCTAAATCAATTGCAAACACATTGGGGTTCACCAATCCTGATTAAGTTGGTATTAATTAAGATAAATTTTTGTGACTCATTTAGGATTGCTATAGATAGGCGGGATAGGTATATTGATCAGTTTTAGTTACAGGTACAGGTTCGTTGGAGTTAGCTCAAGCTCTAGCTTGAGCAACTTAAATCTAAAGTTTAATTAAATGTTAGCAACTAAATTTTGCAAGTCAATTAGACTAACTCTGTCAGTAGCGTATCGGAGCAGGGCGAACGCATCTAAACTTTAGATTAGCAGAATATGGTATATTGGAGAATAATCGTTGAGTAACTAGAAATTATTTAATTAGGGTTTACCTGTATGAAACTCAAACCTAAAATTACCATCGCCGACCATTTTTCTGACCTAGAAGATCCAAGAGTCGAGCGGACGAGACATCATCAATTAATTGATATTATCACCCTCTCAATTTGTGCCGTGATTTGCGGTGCTGATACATGGGTGGATATCGAAAGTTACGGTCGAGCTAAATACGAATGGTTAAAGAAATTTTTAGAATTGCCGAATGGCATACCTTCACACGACACAATTGCGCGAGTATTTTCTCGCCTGAATCCGGAACAATTTCAGAAATGTTTTTTGAGTTGGATTCAATCTATTAGCTGCTTAAATCCAGGAGAAGTAATTGCACTTGATGGAAAAACTCTTCGCCATTCTTACGATCGAGGAGGAAATAAAAAAGCCATTCATATGGTCAGTGCTTGGGCGACCAGTCAAAGATTAGTTTTAGGACAAGTTAAAGTTGACAAAAAATCGAATGAGATCACGGCTATTCCGGCTTTA
>NZ_JAEQCB010000061.1:0-37304 GCF_020738785.1 Microcoleus sp. PH2017_05_CCC_O_A
GATTTGTGAAATGGTTGAACCAAAATTGGGACGTATTCTCGGCTTATAAAGCCAGTTTAGGCCTTGTTTGGGCTTAAAATTTGTTTAAGTCCCGCTAAGTGTAGTTACTGGGTGGAAAATCCTAATTAAATAGCAGCGAACATTGGCAGCAAACAGACCTTCGTGGTACAAACCATTCTCTTGCAAACCAATATAATCTGGGTCTAGAGCAGGATCTCCCAAATAATTGTGGTGTCTTTTGATGTGGGAAAAGTAGTAGCCTGTAAAACTTTGCAGTACAAGATATCCAGAGGGGAATGTCCCTAAGACAAAATTGAGAACTTTATTTTTTGCCAAAGTTCGGTGCGCGGACTGGTGGAGTAAATCGGCCAGAGCACGCATCCTCGCACCGATGATTAAGATTGCAGTAACGTAAACCACCACTCCTGCAAATAAGTGCCGATTCAACACTAACTCAGATACAAGCGTTACTCCTGCGATGATGCTCCAGTCCTCTAGAAGTTCGAGCAGTCCATGCCAGTTATCCAATTCAAAGCAAGGTCGAAGCTCTTTCCTAATTTCTGGATCAAAGGGGTGTTTTTCAAATTTTTCTCGCTTACTATTGGGGTAATCTTTTACTACTTCAAGACAAGCGGTTTGTATTGAAGTAGCCCACTCTGTATTGTCAACTTCTCCATGTTGCTGTTTTATAGCTACGTTCGCGATCGAATTTTTATATTCCTTCGACATAAGAAATTATTCCATTAGTTTTTGAACTTGTATTCTTTGAACAGGGTGTCAAATCCGATTTCATACATTAACTCAGCCCATGACTAGAGTGTATTCAGGGGTTAAGTTTAATAGGGACACGAAACGCTACTTTAAAAGCCAACTTTAAGCCAAATCATAAAAAAGCCAACTTTAAGCCAACTTTGATGCTAAAATTGCCAAAATACCTAAAAGCACCATCCACATCAGTACCATTCCTCCATGAGCCTAGCCAATGTCTCTGTGAATGTATGCCCCGACCTGCAACAAAGATTACTCACCGAGTTTGAAAAAAGATACAAAAAACCCGGAAGCAGTCGCGCCCGCACTGGTGAATTCATAGTCCATTGGCAAAACCGAATTCCTGACCGCAGCCCCTCAGACCAAGCGGTATTGAATGTGTTGAAAGGGAAACGAAATACCTGTGAACTTTGGCTTATCGATGGCTTGTGTCAGTTGTTGCTGGGCTGTTCGTATACAGAATGGGGCAACCAACTTGCTCAGGACCAATATGCTCAACCCAAGTCGCCTGATATATCTGAAACGAATTCGCAACCTATCCCTCCAAATCCGTATCGTGGCCTATCTGCCTTTGGGGAAGAAGATGCAGAGTTTTTCTTTGGGCGGGATACTTTCATTGAGCAGCTATTGGCAGCCGTGCGGAAAAAGCCTTTGGTTCCTGTGATTGGGCGGTCTGGTAGTGGCAAATCATCAGTTGTCTTCGCAGGACTTATCCCCAAGCTGAAAAAAGAAGGGGGCTGGGTCATTGCTGACTTCAGACCAGAGAGTAGCCCTTTCTATAATTTGGCTAAAAGACTCAACCCGCTGCTAACCGCTCAGTGGGAGACCATCAGCAATAATGACAAGCGGCGTGAAAATAAAAACTTAGCTAACAATCTCAAGCAAGGTGTTGATGCGTTACAGGATGTAATCGCTGATATTTTGAAGGACAACGCCTCTGGTCATCGTTTTCTATTAGTTGTCGATCAGTTTGAGGAACTGTACACCATCAGTCCAGAAGATGAGCGCCTGCCTTTCCTCAATCAATTGTTAGCAGCAGTCAGAGCCGCGTCTGCGAAACAGACAGCAAATTTCACGCTAGTCTTAACTTTACGCGATGATTTTCTAGGACACGCTCTTGATTCCTCTCTTGGCGAAGCATTGCAGGAATTCAAAACTGAATTTCTGTATGCTATGACTCGCGAACAACTGCAAGAAGCAATTGAAAAGCCAGCCGAGAAACAGAAAGTCAAAATTGAGGATTGTCTGATTGACCGCATCCTAAACGCTGTTTTGGGAGAGCCTGGTATTTTACCATGTTTAGAGTTTGCACTTTACCAATTATGGGACAAACAGAAAAAATCATTGCTGGATTATAAGGCGTACCTGGAAATAGGGGGTGTAGAAAAAGCCCTTGCTAATTATGCAGATTCTATATTTGACTCGCTTAGTGAGCAAGAGCAGCAGCGATTGAAGCGAATCTTTATTCAATTAGTAAATTTTGAGGAAAAAAAGCAGGATACTCGTCGTCTGGCCACTCGCAATGAGGTTGGAAAAGATAACTGGAATTTAGTGAAGAAGTTAGCTGATGCCCGTTTACTTGTAACGGGTCGAGACGATACAACAAAAGAAGAAACCGTTGAGGTTGTACATGAAGCGCTGATTAGGGGATGGGATTGTTTGCGGGACTGGATGCAGGAAAATAATCAGTTTCGCACTTGGCAAGAACGCTTACGAGCAGCAATAGAACGATGGGACGCAATTAATCAAAATGAGGGTGGTTTGCTACAAAAAGCACTGTTAGCAGAGGCAGAAGACTGGATAGAGAAACGAGACGAAGAGATCCCACCGAATGAAAAAGCCTTTATCCAAAAAAGTCGAGAGTATGAGGATAGCGGAAGAAAATTTCAGGAAGAGTTACTTAGAAAAGCTGAAATTTCAGAGATTGACGCGCTAGTTTCGTTGTCTGAATCCCGGCTTTTACTACATGATGAACTTTTGGCATTGTTAGCTATTGTCAAGGCAGGCAGAAAATTACAGCACACGCCAGTACCACCAGATGATATTAAGCGTCGGACTATTTATGCTCTACGGCAAGCAGTTTATGGTATTCAAGAACGCAATCGTTTTGAAGGACACAGCAACAAAGTTAATGATGTGTGTTTTAGTCCTGATGGTCAAATGATTGCTTCTGTTAGTGCTGACCATACACTAAAATTTTGGAAACTTGATGGTACAATGCTGCAAACTTTTCCACACAGCGATTGGGTTTATGGCGTAAGTTTTAGTCCGCAAGGTAGGATGGTTGTCTCAGCGTGTGCTGACTGTACGCTAAAACTCTGGCGACTTGACGGTACATTACTGCAAATCTTTAAGGGACATACAAACATGGTCAATAAAGTTTGCTTTAGCCCCGACGGTCAGATAATTGCCTCAGCCAGTGATGATAAAACAGTAAAACTCTGGAGCCTTGACGGTAAAGTTATACAAACACTTCAACACAGTGATATGGCTTACGGAGTGAGTTACAGTCCCGACGGTCAAATGCTAGTCTCAGCAAGTCTTGACCAGATGGTGAGACTCTGGCAAATCGATGGTACGCTATTGCACGCCTTGGAGGGGCATAAGGAAAGTGTCAACAGAGTAAGTTTCAGTCCTGACGGTCAGATCGTTGCGTCAGCTAGTGATGACCATACAGTAAAAATTTGGCGGATTGATGGCACACTATTGCAAACTTTTTCTGGGCATACAAATGTAGTTAATGCCGTAACTTTTAGTCCTGATAGCAAGACGATTGTCTCAGCTAGTTCTGATAAAACAGTCAAACTCTGGCGTGTCGATGGTACGCTACTACAAACCTTTGAGGGACATAGCGACAAAATCTATGGTGTAAGCTTCTCTCCTGATGGCAAGACAATTGCCTCTGCCAGTGATGACAAAACGGTAAGACTTTGGCAGATCGATAATACAATCATTTCTGGACATACTGAAAAGGTCTGGAGTGTAAGTTTCAGTCCTGACGGGCAGACACTTGCTTCTGGTAGTTGGGATAGAACAGTAAGACTGTGGCGAATTGATGGCACACCCTTCCGAGTTTTCCGCAGGCATAGCGATAGAGTATTTAGTATCACTTTCAGCCCTGATGGCAAGACAATCGCTTCGGCAAGTGATGATACAACGGTGAAATTGTGGAGCCTTGATGGTACTGAACTGCAAACTTTTCGAGGTCATGCCAATAGAGTATATGGAGTAAGTTTCAGTCCCGACAGTCAGAAGATTGTCACCTCTAGTCACGATACAACGGTAAAACTTTGGCGAATAAACGGCGAACTTCTACACACTTTTGAGGGACACAGCAATTGGGTATATGGAGTAAGTTTCAGTCCTAATGGTCAGATAATTGCTTCTGCTAGCCATGATAAAACGGTGAAACTTTGGCGCATTGATGGTACGCATCTAAAAACTTTTGTAGAGCATAGCGATCGGGTTTGGAGTGTTAGTTTTAGTCCCGATGGTCAGATGATTGCCTCCGCTAGTTTTGACGCAACAGTGAAACTCTGGCGCTTAGATGGTACACTGCTGCAAACTTTCCAACATAGCGATGTTGTCAATAAGGTAAGTTTCAGCCCCAATGGTCAGATAATTGCTTCAGCCAGTAATGACAAAACAGTGAAACTCTGGAGTTTAGATGGTACACTGCTGCAAAGCTTTCAGGGTCATACTGATAGAGTTTTGGGTGTAAATTTTAGTTCTGATGGTCAAACAATTGTATCCTGCGGTGAAGACAAAACAGTGAGACTTTGGCGGCTTGATGGTACGGAAGTAATTGTGGCTCTTGATGCTCAACTGAATAATTTATTAGGGCGGGGTTGTAATTGGCTCCGTGACTACCTAAAGACTAATCCTAATGTTAGTGAAAGTGATAATTTGTGCTTTAATGAACTAACTTAAAAAATACCTTATATATTTGCGTAAAAGTGGTTTAAAAGATATACTTCCTGGTGAATCTCTGACAATTCATTTGGGTTCTTTCTCTGTAGACAGCGAACGGCAAGAAGAACTTTCGGATCTGTACCGACAGGTAAAATCTACCGAACTTCGCTATTTAATTATGGCAGAAAGGTCGAGAGTCCGCGAGTTGAGGAATTTAGGAATTCGCAAACCCAAATATTTACGCCTCTACTGTACTTATACGGTAGACCCCGGCAGTGCTGGCGCATCGGACGCCATAGAAAAAGTGCTGGTTCGCCTTGAAAAAGGGTGGAAAAGATTTGTAGGCGAATACGACGAAGCTAGATTCAATCAAGTGGATGGGATTCTGAATTCGGCTTATACTGATGGCTTTCAAATATGGGAAGCATTGCTATCAAATAAAATGGGATTGACCGTCAGGGCCATGACGGCTGCTGAAATGTGGCAGCAGCTTTGGGAATATTTTAACGAAACCCAGATTAGGGAAATTCCGCAGCTTTTGGTACTCGACGAATCCGGTCTGAGAGAGGAAGTCAGTAGCGAGTGGAATCCGGTGACAGTTCTTATGGAATCGGATTTCAGCATCCCGGTAGCAGACCGCAAATGGGTTCATGTAAAGGGTAAGTATGTGGGGGTTTTAACTTTTTTGGAAAAGCCGGGAGGTTGGGGCGATAAATACAAGCAAATGCTTTATTTATGGCAAGTAATTTCGAGAGAAGCAATTGCGGATACGGAAATTGTTTGTGAGGTAGCGCGGGCAAATCAAGACATAGTAAAAACCCAAATGCAGCGAGTGGCAAAGCAAGCGATTACCGCCGCCGAAATATCAACAGACCACCATTCTGTAGATGTCATGGCTGCTATTAATTTAAAGCGTTCGGTGGCGGCGCAAGAATCGATTTATGAAGGTGACGTGCCGCTGTATGTGGGAGTAGCATTTTTGCTGCACCGCAGCACTACATCTAAACTTGATGATGCCTGCCGCTTTTTTCAGTCCCTGTTCGTTTCCCCAGCGTGGGTAGCGCGAGAGGGCGAATATCCCTGGAAAATATGGCTTCAATGTTTGCCCGTAACCTGGGACAACCTGATGGCAGTTCCGTTCAACCGCAGGAAGCTGTATTTGTCGGGAGAAGCGCCGGGGCTGTTGCCTTTGGTGCGTACCAAGCCGGGGGATGCTAAGGGCTTTGAATTGATTTCCGACGACGGGGGTACGCCGGTTCGCGTCGATTTGTACTACCAACATAAAAATTTGGGATTGTTTGGCGCTACGAGATCCGGCAAATCCTTGTTGGCTGGGAACGTCGTTACCTACGGCCTTGCAGCCGGTTTGCCTGTAGTAATTTTGGATTATCCCAAACCTGATGGTACCAGCACCTTCAGCGATTACGCGAAGTTTTTGAAGCATGAAGCTGCTTATTTTGACATCACGACGGAAGCGAATAATATCTTTGAAATCCCCAACCTGAAAGGGCTGCCCTCAAGCCTGCAAAAAGAAAGGATGGACGACTACATTGACTTTTTGCTGTCGGCACTGTTGTCGATGGTAGTCGGGAGTAGGCGAGGAGAATCGACAGATGCTGCATTTTCCGACATGGTGCGATCGATCTTGGGACTGGCACTCAAAGCATTTTTTGCCGATGTTTTGATTCGCGATCGCTATGCTGCTGCTTACAAAGCCGGTTTGGGTACGCAGGATTGGCAAGCAATGCCGACTCTCGCTGATTTTATCGGATATTGTTCCCACGAACGCCTCCGTATGGATTCTATCGCCGGGGATTCCAAAGGGGCGATCGAACGCATCAAACTTCGCCTCCGGTTTTGGGTGGAATCTCGCGTTGGTAAAGCGCTAGCAGCCCCGTCTACGTTTAAGAATGACGCTCAACTGCTGGTATTCGCACTGCGGGGACTTTCCAACGATGAAGATGCGGCACAGATGGCACTTTCGGCTTATTCTGCCGCCCTGCGCCGCGCTTTAGCCTCTGAGGCTTCTATCTTTTTTATTGATGAAGCTCCCGTACTCTTTGAATTTGACGCGATTTCTAATCTAATTGGCAGGCTTTGTGCCAACGGAGCAAAATCAGGAATTCGCGTCATTTTATCAGCACAAGACCCCGATACTATTGCTAAATCTCCTGCGGGAGCGAAGATATTTCAAAATCTCAGCACCAGATTAGTAGGCAGAATTCAACCCGCAGCCGTTGATAGTTTTGCGACTATTTTGAAATATCCCAGAGAAGTAATTGGTCGGAATGCAGCAGAGAGTTTCTTTCCTAAAAAAACAGGGATGTATTCGCAGTGGCTGATTGATGATGGCGGCACTTTTACGTTTGCCAGATTTTACCCAAGCTTACCGCTGCTGGCGATTACTGCGAATAATCCCGACGAACAGAAGGCGCGGCAAGACGCATTTACCCGACAGCCAGACAAAATACGGGCAATTACAGAACTGGCGCGAATGCTTGCTGCTAATTAATGTTGTTTGAGATTTGTCCAAACCCAAAATCTTACAGCTAAAACCCAACAGTCAAAACTCAAAACTTAAAACCCAACAACGAACAGCCAACAACCAACAACCAAGAACTCAAAATCCAACAACTAACAACTCAAGACCCAACAACTAATAACTAATATCTCAACTTAAACCAATAACTAACAACTAACTAACAACCAACATCTCAACTCAAAGCCCAACTATCAACTATCAACTATCAACCGTCAACTGTCAACTGTCAACTGTCAACTATCAACTATCAAAGTAGGAGTTTTGAAATGAAAACTAATGATTTAGGCTCTAACAGCAAAATTGCAGAGGCAACGCACAAACTAGAAATTAAACTCATAGCAGGCGGTTTAATTTTAGGATTATTGGTAGCAGTTCCTCTGGTTTATGCGCCAGAGGTTCAAGCCGCTTCAGGTGCTACGAGCAATCCCTTAGAGTTAGTTTTGCAACAGTTCAGCCAGCAAGTAGAATCCTTGCGTTCTTATGTAGAAAAAACGCTGATGGTCAAACTGCAAGATATGTCCAAAAATTTGGGCAACGATTTGCAGTCAGCCGTGAGTCAAGCTATGGGTGACTTGGGACTTCCCGACCCCGCAAAAAGCCGTGACGCAGTGGAAAAAAGTGTCGGTGCGAAAGATTTGCAGGTAAACAAAGCGACAGAATTAGCTAACGAAATTGACAGGGAATCTGCGAGGGCGACAGCAGCCGGAACGCTATCAGAGGCCGGACAAAAGCAGCAAGTAGAACAAGCTGCTGCAACGCAAGATTCGGTTAAAAAAGTGCAGCAATTCAGCGAACAAGCTCAAGGAGACGTAGTTACTCAAGACGTGATGAAGCGTTTAGCCAGTCAAAACAGCGAGATAGCCAACACCTTGGGTTCTGTTCGCGCAGATGCCTTGAAAGCTGAGCAGAGTCGAGCTCAAAGTAACGTCCTCCTCTCTAATATATCGAAGGCTCAAGACAGTCAAATTCAGCTTCAAAAGACCGAGCAAGCAGCTCAGGGATTAGGCAATTTGGAAACTGCATCACAAGCAAAGCTTTTTTGATTTTAGTTGTTTAACTGCCATGTTTTACTTCACTTTTTACTTCATCTTTTACTTTGCAACAGTAGGAGACGGCAATTTTGGTCAAGCTGTCACGGACATCACCAAGCAGGGAGAACAAGCCTCAAACCTAGTCAGTCAGTCGATGGACGGGCTGTGGAATGATGTTCTCGGAGGCGGTTTGTACGCGGCAATTTGCAAACTGGGGTTGTTTTTTGCGATCGGAACTTTTGTTTTGTTCATGGTGAATTGGACAAAAGCTATGATGTACGATGAAAACATAGAAGCCTTCAGTGAGTTAATCTGGCCGATAATAGTCATCATATTTCTTAGCAATAGCGGCGCTAATTTGTCGAAAGGAACGATCGGCTTAAGAAATATAATTAACGAGGCCAACCGCTCTTTTTTAGAGTCAACCTCCGGCTCAATGGATTTACAATCTGCTTACAGGCAAGCAATGATGTCTGTTGGTATGAATGATGCTTTGAGGGGGCAGCTCCAACAGTGTTCGCTGGAGCCGCCTGCATTGCAAAAAACCTGCCTTGAAAAAGTGCAAAAACAAGCAGAAAGTATGCCGAAATCTTCTTCGGGTGGCGGCTTGAATCCAAATTTGATCAAAGGTGCAGTGGATGGCGCAGTAGCTCAACTGCAAACACAGTTAGTTTTGTTTGTCAAAGGTCTACTTTTGGCTTTTGGTATGGCATTTCAATGGATAGTTGAGATTTCGATGTTACTGACAGGTCTATTAGGCCCTTTAGCAATGGGTGGCTCGCTTTTACCAGTTGGGCAGAAAGCTATTTTTGCTTGGCTTACAGGTTTTTTTAGCATTGGAATGGTGAAGATTTGCTTCAATATTATTTCCGGTCTGACAGCCACTTTATTTATCAATTCAAAATCGGGGATGGATTTAGTATTTGCAATTTGTGTGGGGATTATTGCACCGGTGCTGTCGTTAGTTTTGGCAGCAGGAGCGGGTATGGCAGTTTTTACAAGCCTGTCTACTTTGGGACAGACATTTATGTCTGGAGGCATGAGCTTTGCGGGTTCTGCCGCTGGGCGGATTGCCGGGTCGTTTTCGGCTGGTAAGTCAGCAGCCAGCAAAGCAACTGATTCAGTAGTTCAAAGTACCGATTGATGCAATTTATGATGCGCTTGACCAGGTTTATCACGATGTAATTGATGAAGTTATGCTGACACGATTGATGATTAAGCAATTCATACAATTTGCCAAAATACGAGAGGTGTAATTTATGAAAATACCCTAGCTTTAATTCATCATATAAGCCAGTTTACCAGAATGTAATTGATTTAATTGGAAAAATTCAATTCACGCAAATTCACAAAGGAAAATAGTGTTATGAATGCAGCAGAAAAAAATCATGATTTAAAACAAAAAAAGAAGAAATTAGATTTTTTGGATAGAGCTCGCAGCCCCTCGCAGCGTGATTGGTTAGGAGTAGTTTCGACGGCATCATTTTGCTGCCAGCTAGCAGTTCTGTTTGCGATGTTTTTGCTTTACGGGTCAATGTCGCGATTGGCTTCTAAGCCCGTGCCCACTCTGGTACAACTCAGCGACGGATCTTCTTTTTCTGCGGCACCGATGGATGCGAAAGAGAGGTCAAGCGCAGCTCTGGGGGGGTGACAAAGAGGTCTACGAGATAGACTGTATAAGGGTTGCTGCCCGCATACCTTGTTGATAAAAGCGGCGTTTATTTGGACTTAACTTCATTAACTGTTCTACCTCGTCAGAATATTGTTCTAGATAATTAACCCACTTTTCGCCATCTAAACCAACACCAAATGTACTCCGTCTTCGATATCTTTTTTTAGGTTCTTTGCGGCGAGATACATATTTTTGCACCTGCTTTTTCCTCATTTCAGTGCCTTGAAATATTCCCGAACTGTAGGCGAGCGTCATCAGCAAAATCATGTTAATAAGTCGGTCTCCTTTTAAGCTAGTTCCTTCAAGATCGTAGCCTCCTGTTTTACAATCTCGAAACATTTCTTCAATACCCATCCGTTGCTTGTAAGCATCGATAGCTGCCGACAATGACCCTAAATCTGTGAGTATAAACCACGCTTCATCAACCTTCCATGCCCCGTAGTTTCTTTTCCACTTACAAGCAACATCAAATCCAGTAGCAGGCTGAGTTTTTCTTACTCTTTTACCTTGAAAATATAAAGAGGTTCCTGGTACTATTCCTAATTCATCTAACCGTTGCCAAACTAAATGTTCCGTTTCGATACAATGATTCTTTTTCAGTCTTAAACAAAAAGATACACCCTTTTCCCTCAGCCAGTTTCCTAAATCGACAGAACAAAATTCACGATCTCCTAAAACGATAACTTTATATTCTGAAAACAATGGTAAAATTTGCTCTAAATTTGTAGTTTGTTCCTCCAAGTTACTGTTTCCTAATTTTGGCAATAATGACCAGTATAATGGAATTGCTCTTTTTTCCCAGATTAGGCTAACCATAAAAAGATTAATGCACCCCCATTGACTGCGGTCAATTGCGATTGATAAACGAGTACCAATGCAGCAATAAGTGGTCAACCAATAAGTAATCAACGGGAACCAAATTAATGAGATAGTTAAGCTTGGTAAATCCAGAAATCTTTGTATTTTTCTACGCCGACTTTCTGTTGTAATTGGATAAGGAAATACCCGTGCCAGTCGTTCTAATCTTACTTGTTTTTCTGATTGGATCACAGATAGCAAAGTTGTCATTACAAGAAAATGAGCTTTCGTCAGTTGTTTTTTTAAATGAGTCTGGTAAAATGTTGGTATCATTATTTTTTGGATAGGCAAGCGTGTAACAATTATGCTGCCTATCTTTTTTTAGCACACCTTGGCTCAATCCTCACCACATCTGGGTTTCAGGCTAGTTGTTACCCCCCCAGGTTTAGTTTACACCAATATAACGATGATGGACACACACTTACCAGAGATTTTGTCCATTATTAACAACTCCTCGCCCCCCTTAGATTCAATCCCATTTCAAAAAAACTTTTCTACCTCTCATTCGATTGAGAAAAATGGTCATATTAAAGACAGCAAACAAACACCTGCTATCCAAGATAAAAAACAAAAATTAGACTTTTATCAAACGCTCCCTCAACTCAAACGAAAAACTACTCCTCCTTTGCCTTCAGAAGAACCAGAAGACGTTCAAGATAGCGATCGATCAAAAACTACTCCTCCTTTGCATTCTGAAGAATCGGAAGACGTTCAAGATAGCGATCGAGCAGGAATAATTCAAGAGAAAAACCAACAGTTAGATTTTTCTCCATCGCTTCCTCAACCAGATAGAGAAACTACTTATCTATCTTTGGATGTCGAAATACCCGAAGATATTGAATGCGAGCAAACAGTAGAAAATTACCCAGATAAAGACAAACAATTACAGGACACTCAAACACTTTCTCATCAACCCGAGTCAGAAAATAGTTTGCCACCTTCACCTTTAGAGCGATCTTCCGATGTGGAAGACAGCTCAAATACCGAGAATTACCAAAATGAACCCCAACAGTTTGAAGATATTCTAACACCTTCTAAAATTGAACGAGAAAATAGTCATTCATTCTCTATTTCTGAACAATACGAAGCCGCCCGCACGACCTCTCAACCTCCTCAAGACAATTCTCTTACTACCACCTTAACAGAGCAAGTAGACCCAACACAACAACCAGAAAAATTTTCTTTAAATCCCGATGTCTTATCGGACTTAACAGAAGAAGAAACAGCCAGCTTTGAATCAGCAATACAATTAATAAAAACAGGTAAACTCTACGCAGCTAAAACAATTTTAGCCGCAGTTAAAAACAACATGACGGGTGAATTGGGAGAAGAAGGAGAAAAAATTTTCTATGCAGCTAACAACCTATTTCTAGTGACAAATCTCCCCCCAGCAAGCATCAACGAATTAAATGGATATGACAAAGTTCTGCCGCCAAACGTGCAAAACTTAGTTCCCATACTCATCAATCCCAAACTTGAATGCAATAGTATCCAAATCGATTACGAATTCGCAGAAGACGGACTGGTTAGCCAAATTTACCTTCAGGTAGGTCATAAAACTGTTGCAAAAAAACTTAAATCTTATTTCGGAACGCTCAAACAAATTTACCGTTATTGGGACATTTCTTCTCAACTCAAACCGCTTTTAGAACACATAAAAAATATCACTACCGAACAATTAAAACAATCATCACAGACAACAAAAGACACTTTGCGAGCGTCAGAAAGACTCCCGACTTGCATTCAAACAAGACTCTTCCAACTAGCGGCAGAAAAGTTAGAATCTCAGTTAGAAGTAGATATTTTAATCGAACTTGGCGAACTGCAAGAGCTGTTAGCTAAAACTAAGCGAATTCTCAACACAGAGCTTCTTTAAATTAGCTTTATTGCTCTCTTTCACAAAATTGAATATTATAGCCTTTCTCTAAAAGATGAGGTATCATGTTACTGACATTCACTTAAGGGGGAACGCATCTTATTGAACACTGTTCATCAGTGGTGCAAGCCAGATTTTACTTATAAGTCAATACGATTTACTTAAGGTCGAACAAGTGGTACACTAGGTATAATGTATAAAAAAGTAAATCAAGTATAGTGCCGTACAAAAAATTATTATTAGAATCTCCCAAGCTCAGAATTAGCGAGATATTCAAAGCAATAGAGATAGCGATTCTATCAACAGAAATAGAAGCGGCTATCCTGAAAACAAAAACTTTCATAAAAACGGCATCGTCCGCTACCATCACAACTGGTAGTATGTTTTATCGTAGCAATGAGCTTATGGTCAAAAGACTCAATGCACGATGTACTAAAAAATCTGATTGATGGACTTAATAGACATCTTGCAAAAAAAATATGTGTTATACTTAAAAACTTGCTCAAGTTTAGGTCAAATTTAGGTCAAACTTTGAATTATTGGGTTGATTGCCATCTCCTTAAACTTCCCCAGCCTGCTAAATAATAAAATTAGCTAAACTTTCTATAATAGCACAAAATTTTTTTGCAAGAGGTCTAATGAAGTCTGGTTGAAAAATGGTAGATTCTGGAAAACTCCCTGCAAAGCAGCTATTACTAAAGCCAGAAAAAGATTAGGACCTGTTGTAATGAGCCAGTTATTTCATCAGTTAGTACGACCAATGGCTACAACTGAAACAGTGGGAGCTTTTCTAAATGAATTGAGAGTTGTTATTTAGCATACATATGGTAGCAACAAAAGAGCTTGCCATACTATAAAAAAAATCAGACTTTACGATTGATTATGACAAAACCCAAAAGGTATCCCAACAATTGGAAAGAGATTGCATTTTCCATAAAAGAAAGTGCTCTTTGGCGCTGTACTAAGTGCCACCAACAATGCCTCCGACCCGGTAAAAAAAGTGGCTTAACCAAATCCGAACGCTTAAAGTTAACTTTGACAGTGCATCACCGAAACAGAATACCGGAGGACAACCGTCCAGAAAACTTAATCGCTCTTTGTACTGCCTGTCACCTTTCGTATCATAATCGTGGTCAGTCCAACGTATCACCTGGGCAATTATCACTCTTTCCTGATGATGACATTGATTGGAATATAATGAATGGTTCTCTGGAATCGGAACGCGGCGATTTTGGGTAAATCGAATTCAAAAGAAAAAGTGCGATCAAGGTAAGCTTTATCAGGTTCGGATTGTGGTTTGTGTTCCACGATTTCTGGTCTAGGTTTATCAACAGACAAAGAGGAAAAATGAACAAAATCAACATCAACCCGAGCGCTGTACCCTCTCTTCCATTGACTAAAATTATAATTGATAACATCAGCTCAGAAAGTCTGGCTGAAGTTAGAGACAGCCCAGACAAGCCCATTACAGAACCTCGTCTATACCAGAATATACCGATCGCCCCTGTTGCGACGCCCCCTCCTATGGTATCTAGCCTCCACGCACAACTTAGAATAGATTTGTGGCAGCAATACCCTTCAGGTGTCGGCTACTTCCAACACCGAGCCAAGGGCAACCCCAACAACATCATCGAGCATTACATTGCCAGCCCCGACGACATCACGCTGTTGCCTTTAGACGAGGCAATGCAAATTATTAACAGATTTGGGCTGACTGCTGCCAAATTGCACCTGATTTTTGCCGCTCATATTATGAGACAAAAAGAGCCGTGGAAAAGCTTATTCACTCTCGAAGGCAATGACTTAATCAAGGAAATGGGCTGGGACAAACGCACAGACTTACCCGCGTCTCAAAAACTCAATGAAGTAGCTAAAACTGCGTATGCTCTAGGTTGCCTAGCAATTAAAGCCACATGGATTGAAGGCAAACACAAAAAAGGTGGAATTAGAGTCAGCGTTGACACCTCGCGAATGTGGAATATTCAAATTCAGTTAACAGGTCAGCAGAATCTAGAGGGCAAAATAGAGCAGCCTGATGAAGTCTACATCACAGTCCAACCGGGGCTCTGGACTCATGCCTTCTTGAACAAAGCAGGTTACTTCGCCAAAGAAGCCTTGTATCAGTTTGGCTATTTAGCTCAGGACATTCTCAAAATTGACGCCTACCATGATGAACTGGCTTTGCGCTTAGCACTTCATCTGACGATGGAAAGCCGATTTCACACCAGTGGCAGTTACAAAGTGGAGACACTCCTAAAGGCGCTATTGCCCCAAACGGCAATCGATCTAGCTCGGTCAGACCGTAAACAAACTTACAAGCTGACAAAGAACTGGAATCGCACCCTAGAAGTGCTGCTGAAACTCAAGCAAGGGTTTCAGATCGAGTTTGACCAAGAAACTTACCCAGAATGGCTGAGACCTGGTAGCAAGTCTCGAAAAAAAATAGGATACTTTGACACGCTGTTGGCAGCTAAAATTACCATCCATCCGCCAGCACCTATCCCCACAATGCTAGCAACCAGGGCTGAACTCAAACAGGTTCAGCCCCGCCTGAAAGCACCTCCCAAGACTAAACTGACAAGCAATGAGATAAAAGAAGCAAGATTAGCCAAAGGTTGGAGTCAGGCACAATTAGCGGGTTGGCTAGGGATGTCGCAGCGTTATGTATCCATGCTGGAACGTGGAGAGCGAACCCCTGCACCAGAAGTGGAATCACGAATCTGGCACCTATTAATCATCTCAGAATAGGCTTCCTTCAACCTGCTCTCATCAAGGTAGCGTCATAGACCAACCATTTAGAGGCTAGTTTTTTTTTCTGCGAAAGATGTTCGGACTGTTCTGAAACTTGTTCTAAAAAAAATAGCTATTTAAAATTACCCTCAAATTCTTACTAGCTCTCGGTTTTACGGTTAGAACAAAACTTCTAGAATGCCGCGACAAAACCTCTAGAATGCCGCGACAAAACCTCTAGAATACCGCGACACTTCATTTTTGAAACTCTTTCTACGTATGGTTTTTAGCTTTTAGAACAACTCTTATAAGTCTGATAAGACTTATCGGTAACTAGATACCGCAACGATCGACCTGGCAAGATGGAAAGACAGTCGGACACCAATAAGCGTGCAAATGCAGCGCTGCGGAACCATGCTGCCTTCGACAAGAAGGCAACTGAAGAGAGCTCAATACCCGCCTGCCCAATTAACAGCAGTCTCTTTGGTGTGGCTTGCGACTGCCACAATTCCTGACATTTGCGCTCATTTTTACCCCGGAGGAAAAAATGGTTGTAACTACAACTACCTGGCACAAGCCGCCACTCGCTAGACACGCAGCAGTTTACGAAGCCCTAGCCGACATACTCGAAGGCGCTACCCCCAGCGCCATCAAACTCGCCCTCTACCTGTACAGAACCTGCATCGGTGGCAAACCAGAGGAAATCGACATCCATTGCATCCCCCTAGGCGAAAAACGAGCCACTCCAGTCCGCAATGGCAAGCCTTACAGCCCCAACACCAGGCAGGCAGCCCTCAAACAGCTCGAAAAACTTGGTTTGGTCAAAATTCTTAAAAACTATGGGCGTGGCATTTTCCGCATAGCAGTACAGCACCTGGGCGACGTTCGCCCCTTCACTCATACCAACTCAAAATTCCAAAAACTGAGTAATTCATCAAAAAATCAACGTCAACAGTCAAAAATTGAGCAAACAGAGGGTTCAAACCCTGATAGTGCCGTACTCTTTACAAAGGATAAAAAAGAGCAACAAAGCACTGATGTTGCTGCTGTTTTTTTAAATACTTTTGAAGAAAGAAAAGATTTAACCAAAATAGATATAAAACAAGAAAATGTAGAACCAAAAGCTGATACTCAAATCAAAATCCAAAACAATCAGCCAAATAAAAATTTAGAACAAAAATTAGAAATTTTCGCTGAGAATAAATATTCCGCTCCAACCAATGAATATCTGAATACTAATTCAGATAAAATTCAAGCGATCGACGAGGCGACAATACCTTGCAGTTCAGAACAAACAGGTTTGACCTCTGAACCTCCGCAAAAACTACCCACAAAACTTGACAGCCTAGATCATCAAAGAATCTCTAGCGCTGAACCAACAATAACCAACAAAGCTGTCCGGTTAAATCTCAAAACATCTTCGTTCGTTAATCTTCAAGTCGCTGAAATTGCCGAAGTGGTTACAATTGCTAACTCTGAAGCAACTGTAATTGCTAACCCTAATGCAGTCAATTCCGAAGCAACTGAAATTGTCAACTCTGATGCAATTGCTAATTTCAAAGCAACTGAAATTGCCAACTCTGATGTAACTGAAATTATCGAAATTGAAACGGTTGCCATTGCCAATTCCGAAGCAACTGAAGTTACCGAAACCGTTGCCATTGGGAACTCTGAAGCGATTACTAACCCTAATGCAATTACTAAATATGAAGTGGTTGCAATTACCAATCCCGATGCGACTGAAATTATCGAAGCCATTACGCGAGCGACAGGAGGGATGAATCCTGAATTGAAAGTTTGCGTCCTTCAGTACAGCTTAAAAGAAATCCAAGCAACCATAAACCTGCTTCAAATCAGAAGCCAAACAAAGCAAATATCTAACCCTTCGGGATGGATCGTTGACTGTTTGCGCGGTCGTTGGTGGGAACAAACTAACGGTTTTCCAGACTCAAATCCAACAAATGTTGTTTCGTCTTCAACTTCAATAGGCTCCTCTCCAATTCCAAAAAATCCTCCTTCTGCACAGACAATAAGAATAACTGAGGATTATATTGACCCTCAGTATATGCCATTAAAAACTCACCGAGAGTTATGCGAACAGTTCCAAGAACTAGGCGAAAAAGCTTTCGCAGCCGTAGGTATTCAACAGCAAGTTTATTTACAGTGGATGCAGCGATTTCCTCAGCACTTAAAACAAATTATCAACAAATTTTCTACTACTTAGTTATTTAGCTTAGCGGTAAAAACAATAATGATGATTTAACTCATGTAGATAGTTTCTAATTCTTCAGACAACTTTTAGCACAGTTTAATTAACAACAAGCTCAAAGGAGAATACCAAATATGGTAGCCAGTTTTGCTAACAAAATTATGCCGAGTAACATTGAGGCAGAGGAAGCAGTTTTAGGTGGAATTCTGATCGATCCAATCGCTATTACAAGAGTCATAAATATTCTGCATCCCGAAGCTTTGGCAATTACAGTTCACCAGCATATTTATCGGGCCGCTTTAGAGCTGCACTTTCTAGAGCAGCCCACAGATTTGATGAACATCACTACCTTTCTTGATGACCATAACTTGCTGGAAGTAGTAGGGGGTCAAACCAAACTGGTAATGCTGGTAGACCGAACGGTTTCAGCCGTCAATATCGACCAGTATGCCTTGCTAGTCATGGACAAGTTTGTCCGGCGCGAACTCATCAGAACTGGTAATGACCTCGTACAGCTTGGCTACGAAACTTCCACCAAATTAGATGCGATACTAAATAAAGCCGAGGAAAAAATTTTTGCCCTCAATAAGTACAAAGAAGAGCGACAAAAAGCTATCCGGCCTCTCTCGGAATACTGCGGGGAGCTTTGGCAATATCTAGATCAAATTGAGGAAGAGCGCTTGAAGACGACTAACTACTCTCCTGGAATCAGCACAGGGTTTTACGACCTCGATGACCTCTTGGGAGGGGGATTTTACCGAGGTGAATTGATTGTCATAGGAGGTCGCCCCGGCAGTGGCAAAACCGCTTTGGCTTGTGCCTTTGGCTACAACATTGCTTCCCTCCCCACGAACAGTCGAGTTTTGATGTTTTCGATGGAAATGCCAGGTCGGGACTTGGCAGCGCGACTTATAGCACTTGAGAGTGGGGTGTCGGTAAAAGATATCAGGAAAGTTAACCTAGCTGGTAAGTACGAAGTGATAGCTTCGGCTTTAGGGAAAGTTAGCGATGCTAACTTTTGGATAGACGAAAGTTTGGAACCGTCTCCCTTGGAGATTCGTTCCAGAGTTAGGGAGTTTGTTTGTGAGCGAGGCCCTTTGGATTTGGTAATCGTTGATTACTTGCAATTGATGGTTAATTCGGCAGATGAAAATGTTGTCAATAGAATCAGCGAAATTACGCGGCAGATGAAGATTTTAGCTCGCGAGATTGACGCACCGGTTGTGCTGCTTTCTCAGCTTAATCGAGGGGTAGAGACTCGTACAAATAAACGTCCAATTTTATCGGATTTGCGTGGTTCTGGTGGAATTGAACAGGATGCGGATGTTGTGCTTGGAGTTTACAGGGACGATTATTACAATCCTGATTCTCCCGATCGGGGAACGGCTGAAATTATTGGATTGAAAGGACGGAATAGTGGAACGGGAATGGTTAAGTTGCTGTTTGATGCTGAATGCTGTCGGTTTCGGAATATCTATAAACTTGAGCAATTAGCAGGGTGACAAAGCTTTTGAACCCACATTCCGTACCCTAATCTGTCACAATCAGTTTTTTCATGATTTTGCAAACAAATTAAGTTACTTTTTATACCATCGATTGGGAAATCAATCTGGCGCTTGCCAGTCGAAAATGCTTAAATGTCTAAAATTAGTGGTGTGACACTTTAGAGTGCGGAATGTGGGCTTCAACAAGCGTGGAAGTAGTTTACTTAGAATTTTGGGCGATCGCTTTAGTCAATCCCATTTCACAGGTGAAGTTTGAGTTTCAACGAGCGTGGAAGTAGTTTACTTAGAGTTTTGAGCGATCGCATTTTGCTTCAAGACAGCTTCAATTTCCGCTAACTTTTGGCGCAAAACCTCTTGTAGCTCCACAAGTTGTTCAACTTCAGATTCCTCCAAAACCTGTGGTGACAGCTTTTTTAAATTTCCGGCAGCCAATTTGACTTGCTTGAGTTGCCGAGCCGAAGCTGGAAACTTAGCGAGATTAGAACTGATAATTTCCTTCACTAATTTACGAGTTTGAGCAGCCGACAATTTCTCGGCACAAACTTGGTTAGTTGTCTTCACTCGAATGGACTCCGCCTCTTCTGGTAAAACTCCCAAATTCTTAGCAGAGAGTTTAGACAGAGCCATAGCGTGAACCCCCTTGAGTCCGCTCCGAATCGCTAGTTTAAGATCCGTCGCGATTGATAACATGGGAAAAATATTGGCATCAATTGAGGCCGGATTGAGTTGCAAATCGAGTAAACCTTCCATTACAGTTCGCTCCTGTTCATCTAAGTCTAAAACTCCCAAACCCTGCTGTTGTTCTTCAGGCGTTGCCCTCACCAACTCAGAAACCAAATTCATGCGCTTTTGCACGTTCAGCCGTCGTACAGCAGTCGAGAGAATCCGGGGGATATTTGCAGGTTCTAAGTCCGAAGAAGCAGTTAACTCGCGGACAATAGCCTCAGCTTTGTCCAGAGGGTTGAGGTCTTCTCTATGTAAAGAAGTAAGTAACGCCTTGCGGTGCAGAGATGCTGGCTCTGGAATAATCACAGCTTCCAGAGCTTGCCAGCCCAAATTTTTAGCACTGCGCCAGCGTCGCTCTCCGTCGAAGATTACCAACTCTCCCCGCTGAATTAAGATGATGGGTTCTAACTGCCCGTCGCTCTTGAGGGAGCGGGACATTGATTCGATGCTAGAAGGTAAAAATGT
This sequence comes from Microcoleus sp. PH2017_05_CCC_O_A, assembly GCF_020738785.1. Taxonomy (NCBI): domain Bacteria; kingdom Bacillati; phylum Cyanobacteriota; class Cyanophyceae; order Oscillatoriales; family Microcoleaceae; genus Microcoleus; species Microcoleus sp. PH2017_05_CCC_O_A. Next base: position 20,295 of record NZ_JAEQCB010000061.1, read on the forward strand.
CTGCCTGGGCTGTTCGGGATTGGGTAAAATCTGATCGAGGGGAACTGAGAGAACCCCTCCTGCAACTTGCAATTGCTCTCGCAGAGCAGCTAGCTGCGCTTCAAGTTCGGCCGCACCGGACTTTCGCAGCTCTTCAACTTCGGCTCTTAATTTCTGGATTTCTTCCTCAGCCTCGGATAGCTGCATCGACTGCTTAGCTGCTGAAAAATAACTTGTCAAGTCGGGAGTTTTACGGGCGGCCATAGGGATTTAAGATTTTTGATTGGGAGTGAACAAAAGAAAGTTTTCTTTATTTACAAAAACAATAAGTTTGCTTTAGTCAGGAGTCAGGGATTAGGAGTCAGGAGTTAGGAGTCAGAACTCGGCAGTCAGAAATTAGGAGTCAGAAGTTAGGACTCGGTAGTCAGGGATTAGGAGTCAGGAGTTAGAACTCGGCAGTCAGGAGTTAGGAGTTAGGAGTCAGAACTCTGCAGTCAGAAATTAGGAGTCAGAAGTCAACATTCAGAAGTAAAACGTTTGCATATCAAAGGCTTTAGCAATCATCAGTGTCCGGCGCTGCCCAAATGGTTGCTATACCTTGGGGGTTTTTTCGGTCTTGGTTGGCTTGGGATATAGCCTGTGCGTAAGTTCTGCTACTTCTTCTTTTTAGTCTTTTGGCTATCTGTTGAAGTAACTTTATTTGGCATCAAACTGGCTACGTGCTTAACAATTTCCTTGAAGTCGCCCAAGGCAGGATGAAGGGGGCGATAAATGTGTAAAGGCAATCCTTGCCCGCTGGCGTTGATAAATTCTGCACTGTCCCGAATGGCGGGGAAAGTGCGGATATTCATCTGCTCTAATTGAGCTGGCAAAGACTCTAAAAGTTGTCGGTGGGTGGCTCGTTTTGCATCGTATTGGTTAGGTACAAACCCGATAATTTCTGGCTGGGGCTTGAGGCGCAAGTGCTTGCAATGGTGGTAGTACCATTCCAATAAGTGAGCCGCGCCCTGAATGGATTTTGGTTCTAACTGTACTGGCACTGCTATGTGAGTGGCGGCAGCTAGCGCCATTAGGGGCAAAGGGCCTAAGGTAGCGGGGCAATCAAAGATTATCAGGTCGTGTTCTAGGGGATAGTCGCTCAGGCAATCGCTCAGAAGGTAAGCGCCGCGTTTGTGCAAAACTAACTCGTCTGCTGTTTGTGTCAGAGTCATTCCACCCTCGCAAACTGTTACATTATTCGTGTGGGAGGTCCAGCTAGGAGTGAGGGGCCAAGAGCCATTGAAGCCGTCTCGGAGCACGGCGGACAGCGTGTGTTCAGGTTCTGGTGGCATTAGCCCGCAAAAAAGCGTCTGCGAGCCTTGGGGATCTAGATCCATGAGGGCTACCTGGAAACCTTTCAAACCTAGTTCGTAGGCGAGATGGACTGAAAGTGTGGTTTTGCCACTGCCTCCAGCATTGCTGATGACTGCTAGTCGAATTTGCATGGTGTTGAATGAAGTAAGTGATTTAAAGATTGTAGAGCGATCTGGTAAGTCATATATCGATATATGAGAAAATTTGCGATAACCAGATTCAGATACTAAGCTGTTGTGCATCTAGATTGTCTGTGGTATTGGAGGGGGAGAGGGGGAAGAGTCCGATGGGGAGGGGATTTGACGACTTTCGATCTGGGAGCGAAATATACAATTTAAATGCAGTACAGCTTATTCAGATGTGGATTTTAGCCGATCAACCTCAAAAGCGAATTAGAGACGAGATTGGGAAACATAGCTCGGCTTAAACACCTAAGACTTGAGTTTGCCTAAATGGAAGGAACGATGCGTGTAAAACAGGTGTTGCCGGAGCAAAATCTCAACTAGGCATAGGGCAACTATTCGTTGATCGTCTTGAGTTAGAGTTTAGCGATCGTCTTAAGTTAGAGTTCAGCGATCATCTTAAGTTAGAGTTCAGCGATCATCTTAAGTTAGAGTTCAGCGATCGTCCTTGATTCGGCTTAAAGTTCTAAATTCGCATTTTTCTGCTTTCCAAGTCGATCGTACACCGTGGCTTGCAATAAATTAGAGAAGTCAGCCAACTGTTGCAATTGGGCTGGAGCAAGTGAAGCGATCGACCGTGTAAAATCTGTGCGTGAGGCTTGTAAATTAAACCCTTGCTGGTTTTTAATTTCTATGCAGCCGTTTTGAACTCGGAACTGCCATTCTGAGCCTATGACCTCGTTGGTTTTTAGATCCGCTTGCAAACAATTCGCCAGAACGAAGCAGCAGCCGGCTAATTGCGAAAGCAGAGAAATTTTTTCTTGCTCTGCAATCAATGCTGCTTTTTCAGCAACCAGTTCTTTCTCGACTTGTTCCCTATATTTTTGAGCGAGGATAGCTTTTTCTCGTTCGAGTTCTTGTTGTGTTACAGCCCTTTGCCGTTCTGCAAGCATCTGGTTGATGGCGTCAGAACCGGGCTGTAGCAAAGCAATTGACCTATACCTGTAATTGGTGGCAGTCTCGAATGGTTCTGGTGAGGGCAGCCACAAGTTTAAATCCAATACAGTTTCTTGCGAGTTCACAGCAGTGTAATACTGTCGGATTTTTTGATGCCGTGCCGGCGAGAATTTGATGCCACGTTCGATGCCCAAGTCGGCAACGGCTGCGGCATAGCTGTCTTGGATGTGGGGTGTGGCTTCATCGAGGTGCAGGGCGGTTTGAAGGATGTTGATCCCTATGTGTTCTTCGAGCCAGTTAGTTGAAGCTTCTGTCCATAGAACCAATTGCTTTTGCTGCCAGTACCCGTAGTCTTCCGGGCAAGAGGGTCTGAAGTAGCTGGGGGAAGCCCCTAGCAGGATGTCTGCGGCAATGACTGCATCTTTCCGGACTTTTTGAGACCCAATTTTTGCCCGTGCTAGTTCCACGACTGCTTCGGGCGATGTTTTGCCTTGCAAGATTTCAACAGTCTTGTTTTCGTCAGCATTTGGTACGACAGTGGTTCGGCTGTTATGTCTGGCCGCTGTTCTCAAACATTCGATCGATTTAAGTTTTCCAACTCTCAAAATAGCTTGTGGTGTACGAAACATGGCGGTGTCCTCGCCTCCCAAGTTTTGCTTTTGACTTATGCTTTTGACAGTCCCTGGTTAAAGAATGCCTTCAAGGTCGATCGTTTTTTGGGTGGTATCCTGACCTCCCAAGTTATGCTTTTGACAGTCCCTGGTTAAAGAATGCCTTCAAGGTCGATGGTTTTTTGGGTGGTATCCTGACCTCCCAAGTTATGCTTTTGACAGTCCCTGGTTAAAGGATGCCTTCAAGGTTGATCGTTTTTATGATGGTGTCCTGGTTCCCAAGTTTTGTTCTTGACTTATGCTTCTGACAATCCCTGGTTAAAGAATGCCTTCAAAGTCGATCGTTTTTTGGGTGTTGCTAAATATTGTAGGTGCGGCGAACTCGAACCAGAGAAGTTCTTAGAGTTTATCGTAACAAGCATCATAGTCGATTCTGACTTAAAGCCACAAAAATAATTCCGATCGCCAACAGCAAGCCGAACACGCTTATTGGTTACAACTGGCTTGCTTAGACTGATTTACCTCGGTTTTTTGGTTCTCCATTTTGGTCGAAAAAACAGACATTTCGATGCCCCCAGGTATTCCGTAACTAAGATAGTAAAAAACGGTGCAATGCGGAGTAAGTAAAGATGTGCAAGTTTTGCATCCATGCCCCCCTGTAGGATTGGTCTGTATCTGGGTTTGGGGCAAGGTTTGCTTCCTATTTAATGCAACTTTTTACGATCTAAAAACTCCTGTAATCCTTATCCTGTATGGATTTTGTATAAATAGACTAAAATGGGTCCAAGTGTAACGTTAATAGACATAAGTATAAAGTTCGCAGACGAAAATGAGATAAAACTGTACAAAAATGAACGAACTGCGAACGAATGTTGTCACGTCAAGTTTGGTGTAGTTTTAGTATTTGTGCATCTAGTTTGGTTGCAGTTTCGTAGCGTTCAATTGTAGTAAAATCTAATTTGGTTGGTGCTACGCATCGGTATCATTAAGCACATTTTTTCGAGGAATTCTACAAATTGTTGAGCGAGAAACCGTAGTTTATTGTGATACCCGGCGATTCCCTTATTTTGAAGCAAGCAGCTTTTCAAGTTCGCCTCTAGCCAAACGTTGCTCTCGCATCTGACCGACTCGAATAGCGTCAATCAAGCTGAGTAAGGCATAAAGTTTTGGATCGTTCAGCGATTGCCCCCCCATCAAGAAATTTCTCACTCAAACTTTGAGCAAAATAATACTGACACCAAAATTCTGCGACTTCCAACAACATGGGTACGGATTCAGCCACGATACCCGAACCAGACTGCAATCCATAGCCTTCTACATATTCTCTAGCTAGTTTGTAAGCCCAATAGGGAAAATCTGTCTCTACAAAACAGCGCAGCGCATACTCTAACTTGAGGTGCGATTCGTTTAGTCGAAACCCGAAAGGGGGGATGGCTAGCAGCGATGGGGTAAACCCATCAGGGTTAGAGTTCGCACTTTAATCCCCCATCGATGACAACTTACTTTTCATGCAGGTGAGGAAACCTAGTCGAGCATCTAGCTAAGACAACTAGGGTAAAACGGGAAAGATAAAGGTGTAAACCAACATCATAACCAAAATCCATAATAAACCAAGTCCTGACATCATGGTGCGTGATTGAAAGCACACAAAGAGCCCGATATGAATCTGGTTTCTCCTACACAAAGACTGACAACCTTTGTGTAAAGCGGAGGTGAAAGCGGTCAATCGGGATAGCTGAATACCGACACCGCAAGCAAAAATCCTATAACCGAATCATTACGAAAGTAATGAAGTCGTGGGGTAGAAGCGCAAGCTAACGAATTGTCGATACAACCGTCGTAATAGGGTACCAGAGGATATAAGCTAGTCAGAAAAATCTGAACTTCTGGGTCAGGAATATCTGACAAGGGTAAGGACTATCAGGATTCTCATACCGAGATAGCGCACCACCTAGAACCCCGGCGGAAAAGACGAACCCTAACGGATTTAATCAATGGATAGTAGGAACGAAGTAATCCTTTTGTATGCTCCTCATCAAATCGATTGTCGAGGTAGGCTGTCACGCTATAAGCTACAAAGGGCTGGGATGGTTTAAGAAGCCAATGCCTAACCTGAAATAACAGGTAATGCCGAAAAAGGGATGGGGTAATGCCCAGGATATGCAGACGTAAACCGCGAAGGTGATTAAGTGAAAAGGTGCCATTAGTAATGAACAAGCCTAAATCTGATTTGGAATCAAATACAGAGGGATGGAAAGCTATCAATTGGCGTCAAGCCGAAAGATATATTTTCAAGTTGCAAAAACGCATTTTCGCGGCTAACCGTTGTGGAGATATCAAGAAAGTTCGTAAACTTCAGAAGACACTGATGAGGTCTTGGTCTAATAGGATTTTGTCAGTAAGAAGAGTAACTCAGGACAACCAGGGAAAAAAGACAGCAGGAGTGGACGGGCTAAAAAGCTTATCCCCAGCAGCTCGTCTAGAACTGGCAAGGGAATTAAAACTAACTGGAAAATCCAAACCAACGAGAAGAGTTTGGATACCAAAACCAGGAAGTAATGAAAAACGCCCACTGGGAATACCTGTAATGTATGACAGAGCCTTACAAGCCGTAGTAAAATTCGCACGCTTAGCCGGAATGGGAGGCAATTTTTGAGCCAAACAGCTATGGTTTTAGAGCGGGCAGGTCATGCCACGATGCGATTAAGCAGATTAAACTCTGTATTCAACATAAGGCGAAGTTTGTATTAGATGCAGACATAGCCAAGTGTTTTGATCGCATCAACCATTATGAACTACTCCAAAAGTTGAACATAAAAGGCCAAGTCAGGAGACAAGTAAAATCCTGGCTAAAATCTGGAGTAATCGACGATGGAGTATTCACTGCTACATCTGAGGGTACGCCACAGGGTGGGGTCATTTCTCCGCTATTGGCAAATATTGCCCTCCACGGGCTTGAGAATACACTCATGGAATATGCCAGAACCATAGACCTGCAAAACAAACGGGGTCATCAAGAAAGCTGGCAAAATAAAGTAGGTTCCTTGAGTTTCATCAGATACGCTGATGATTTCGTGGTCATACACAAAGATAAGCTCGTAGTTCAAAGATGCCGAGATATAATCTCGGAATGGTTAGTTGGCATGGGTTTAGAATTAAAACCTGAGAAGACAAGGCTAACTCACACTTTCAAGGATGAATTAAGTGAGGATGGTAAAGCTGGCGCATGACTTTTTAGGTCATCACATAAGACAATACCCTGCTGGAAAACATCGGAGCAGTTTAAGTCCGCACCGTGAGATATTAGGTTTTAACACACTCATCACCCCAAATAAGAAGTCAAGTAAGGCTCACCAAGAGGAAATCGGAAGAATCATCAAAAAACACAGGTCATCGCCACAAGCGGCGTTAATTAAAGACTTAAACCCTGTAATAAGGGGATGGACTTCTTTCTATACCAACTCTGACGCAGGAACCGTTGGAGAACTCTCTAAACAAGATAACCTCACATACCTGAAACTTCGACGTTGGGCAAAACGCCGTTGTGGAAACACCAAGGCAGGACATCAACTGTATTGGCACACCATTGGCGGTAATAACTGGGTATTCTCAACCAAAGAAGAGGGAGCGAACTCTCTTCGGTTACTAACGCATAGTGAATTCGAGTGTAGCAGCACCGACTATGCGAAAGTTAAAGGGGATAAAAGTCCTTACGATGGCGACCTGGTTTATTGGAGTTCAAGGATGGGGAAAAATCCTGAATTGTCAAGTCGATTGGCACTGCTATTAAAAAAGCAGAAGGGTAAATGTTCTCATTGCGAATTTATTTTCAGAAATGAAGATGTAATGGAAGTTGACCATATCATCCCCAGAGCCATTGGAGGTAAGGATGAGTACAAAAATCTTCAATTATTGCATCGGCATTGCCATGATGTTAAAACTAAAACCGACTTGGAATTAATCAGGAAACATAACCTGGAACTCGTATTTTCAGGAAAGAAACCTCAAACAAGTCGAAAGAAGGGGAAGCCCTCAAATAACAAGAGTACACCCGAGTAGCCGTGTGCTGGGAAACTGGCAAGCACGGTTCCGAATGGGAGGGAGAGGGTAGTAATATTCTCTCTCGACCCTACCTAAATCTCCACTGCGGACAAAGCGCACCGTTGTCCATCTAAAGTTACGGTAGTCATCCCCTTGCAACCCATCAATGTCTCTCAATAAGTTTTTGAGAGATTGTCGGCTTTCGGAACTAGGACTTTCTAGGTAACGAAAGCATCAGCAAGATTGCCTCATCCACTAATTGTTGTTGCTGTGACCATTCTTCACTGGTGAAATGTTCGGGACAAGTTGCTTGATTTATCTGCTGTTGCACCCGTTGGGCAATGTAAAGTGCAAACTTTTCAGCAGCAACTGCATCAACGCACAGACTTTTGATACTCGTCAGCCTGGTTATTGGTATGGCAAGTCGAGCTTTTTCAACTTACGAAAGTGGCTTGAATCCACTTTTTGATTTTATTGGCAGTAGCACGTTGTTGGTTGTTTTGTTTCATTCACCGTAAATCTCTTTCAGTACAACTGCCAATCCCGCGTCTAAATCTTGCAACGCTTCATCTAGACTCTCATAGCTATCTTTTCCAAACCACAGCATCCCACCACAATCGATCGCTCGCACAAAAGATGTTAAAGGACTCTCGGCCTGAGCACCGATTTCAATCCAGCCTTCATGTTCGTATACCCAACGGGCGATGTTGGGGTACATCTGTTCCAACGAAAACTTCATCTGAACTCTCTTGCCTCCCGTGTCTGCGTCCTCACGATAACGTCAGGCTTCAAACCCCAATTAAATTTCAATCCTGATGAAACGCAGTATATCAAGGAATGAGTTGCAATTCAAAAAATAGATAGAGTTGGTGATTCCAGGATTGTATTAGTTTTTGTTGCAAACTTCTTTGATAAGTTGATACTCGGCATCATCTTTGGGCGTAAATGAAGTTTGCCACCATGACCCTGCTTTTTTGACGGCACCTTGTTTGTTGGTCAAAATATAGTTAGTAGGACGAATCATGGAGGTTGGACAGTAAACTCTAAAATCTGCTTTCAATCTATCTCCATCAGAATAGACTAAAGTAGTTGAAGCAAGATATAGCTCTGGCTTATCAAGCAGCTTAATCGAAATTTGAGCAGGTGAGATAGGGGTTGGCTTGGGTAAAGTTACTGTTGGTGTTGGATAAATTGGCAATGGTTGTGGTGGAGTTGGTGTCGGTGGATAATTAGGCGATGGTTGAGGTTGAAATGTAACTATCGGAGATGGAGGAATTGGTGATGGTTGAGGTTGAAATGTAACTATCGCAGATGAAGGAATTGGCGATGGTTGAGGTTGAGGTGTAATTATCGGTGTTGGAGCAATTGGTGATGGTTGTGCTGGTATAACATTTGGTGATTTCGGAGTAACGGGAGTTTTGGCAGGAGTAGGAGATTCTTGTACTGGCGAAGAAGACTTAGAAGGCTGCGGTGATGAAACTATTGGTGGAATGGAGGCAATTGGAGTCGGCTGTGCATTTGAACCGATTGATTGTGCAGATGGTTTGGTTATCCAAAATCCTGCAATAATAGCCGCTGCAATGAAACTACCGAGCAACAAAGTTTGTTGGATATTCCCTAGTTTAGATGGAGCTGCGGAAATAACTGTTGGTTGTTGAATAGTATCAGGAATATTTGCTATGGTAGGACGAATGATTTGATGAACCTGAGATGTTTTTGATTGCAATGCTTGCAGCATTTCTTGTGCTGTAGCGTAGCGTATCGATCGCAACTATGAGCAGAAATTGCTTTATCTAAAATAATGGTGAGGGTAGGGCTAACTTGGGGAGCATATTGTTTCCAAAGAATTTCACCTGTATAGTTATCAGTTTCTATATCCTGTGGCTGTTTACCTGTTAGTAAATAAATAGCGGTTAATCCAGTAGCAAATAAGTCACTGCTATAAACTGGTCGTCCAGCCGCTTGTTCAGAAGACATAAATCCACGAGTGCCGATCGCAATTGAAGTCTGTGGACTTCCCGAAGAACTCATCGTAGTAGCTATTGCCTCTTTCACAGCACCAAAATCTATCAGCACAGGCTTTTGGTCGGATTCTCTAATAATTATATTGTCTGGTTTAATATCCCGATGAATAATCTGTTTTTGATGAACGTAATCTAAAATTAGTAAAAAATTCACTAAAAAGTCTCTGACGTAACTTTCGCTGAAACTGGATTGTGATTGGATTGTATCTGTGAGAGTCATGCCCTCTATTAGCTCTTGAACGAGATAGAAGTCATTGTTTTCTTCAAAATAAGCATAAAGTGTAGGAATGCGGTCGCTGTGGCTGCCCAAATCTTCCAAAATAGCCGCTTCCCGTTGAAAGCGCTCTTTGATTAGTGGATAGATTTGGGGATGGTGAGAAACTGGGTGTAGCTTTTTAACTACGCACCGCCGTCCTAATGGCATTTGAGCATCTTCTGCAAGGAATGTTTCCCCAAACCCACCAAAACCAATAGATTTTAAAACTTGATACCGATTATTTAATAGCATAGTTGGGTGTCAAATATTGTTTTACGACATACAGCACTAAAGTCAAGCTAATTAAAATATTCCCATGTAAATCAACTATGTTCCAGGAAGCTGAGCATGAGACTCAAGTTACTTGATTGAGCATCAGATTTAACGATCATCGGAACCTTTCTGCATCCACCTGTGCCCCTGAAACAGTATGTTTCCTGACTGCATCTGCCCCCTGGCGCTAAGCAATACCCAGACAAATGCAGTAATGCAGTAATGCAGTAGAGTGTTAGATGAGGATGACCGCAAACAGAGAGAATATTGGTCTACCGGTGGCTGACGGGGTGAGTTTTGCCGATATCAGCTTCTGGTTGTGGCTAGCCTAGCCCCAGAAACAGCGATGATTTGGCTCACTTTCCTTTATACAAGCTTCTGCAGAACTGAACCACAATCAGGTAAAAAGATTTAGGAGAAGAAAACTTCCTGAAACTGAGGATATGGAACGTTATTTGTAATATGGCAATAATTTGTGTTTGGGATTTGAATTAGAACAGAGAGGCAAAATGATCGAAGGGCGAGCGATTTTTAGTTTAATAGTAAGTTTGGCTGTTGTTGGCTCTAACTCTTGGCCTGTCTTTGCAGAGCTAAAACAAGACAGCGCGACGATACCAAACTACATAGCTCAGCGACAGCGTAATTGCAGCAACCCTCAAAGTAACGTAGAGATTATTAAGTGTATACGATTGAGGTATGAAGCCGCGGATAAGCGCCTCAATCAGGTTTATCAACAACTGGTTGCTAAATTAAGTCGTAAAGAGCGATCGGTACTTTATCAAGAACAGATTAAATGGATTAAGTCGCGGGATAAAAGCTGCGAATCAGAAGTTTATGACAATCGCGGTGGTTCGGGTTATCAAGGTTTTCTTAATGAATGCTTGGAACGCAAGACCAAACAACGCACCGCTGAATTAGAGAATTATTTAAGAAAGAGATAAGGAATAGAAAGGATAGTTTATGAAAAAGCAATCGATTTTAGGAATTATGCTCAGTTGTGCCGTCTTGGGCGTTTGCTATTTCACCAAACCCCAAACTGTCAATGCTGCACCTGCATCTATATTTACACCCATTATCCGGGATATTAAGAATCAGATTCCGAGAGGATGGGTAATGCGCCTGCCTTCAAGTGTCAATCTCAGCAACACTAAACTTTACTCGCAAGTCATTACAACCATCCCCGGAGAGTTTGCACTATTTCTGAATGAACAACCGAACTGCATAAGTAGAGCCTGTTATTTTGGAGTTATTGCAGTAGCCAAAGATTCTGAATATGCTGATAATTTGCGTTTCAAGCCTATCTTTTCTAAGACAAATATGCAAAGAATTAGAGCAATTAGACAACGCGATTATCAAACTAGAACAGAATCAGACATAAAACTATTAAATAGCTCAGAGATGGCAGTGTTAGAAAGAACACCAATCACCTTAAAGCCAGGTATTCAGGGTGTTTTCATTCTTCAGAATGGGGGAGGGGCTTCAACTCCACCTTCTTTACACGTCCTTTGGAAACAAGATGGTTTGAATTATCGAGCAACTATCAAAGGTGGATTCGATTACGACCGGAGTGTTGCGATCCAAAGTCAGAAGTCAGCATTGATTAATCTAGCTATTTCGATGGCTAAAGAGTCTCCGATTAAAAGTGCTAACTAATTTTAATCGGAAGAACCAGGTTTGATTTCTATTCTAAATCCAGAGAAATCCCACAAACTGCATTTTCGATGTTCTCCTGCGAAGGCGGAAGTATTGCAAATCCATGCTTCTCGTACCATTTGACAAGGTTGGGATTGTTGTTGATGTCTTCTTGAGTTAGAGAACCGCAAATCCGCCTGACTCCCCGCTGACGAGCTTTCTTTATCGCAAACTGCAATAGGTGAGTTCCCAGGCCCATGCGACGGTAATCCATTGGTTTGGGCTTAACTAACAGCCTCAAAAGAACTGCCCCTAAGTGCGGGGGAGCGTGAATTACATCGTCGTGAATAATGATATCGCCTATCACCAACTTATCAGGTGGATACAAAACGCATTGAAGCCTACCAACTTCGCTGTTGCGGTACAGGAGTTTGGCAATCAAATATGATTCTCCGTCCCCGTTTACTAGCAGGCGGTACTCTCGTCCTTGGCGATCGCGAACAATCATCGGCTCGCTATTTTTCGATGAACTTTCCAACATTATTTATTTTTAGAATACCCGATAACGATTATCCCTCACCTCGGATGCGATCGCCCTTTCTTTCTCCTTGACCTTGCTCGATGGCCGAGTTAAAAAATCCCCGCCTATCGGTGCAGCAATGCAGTAGAGAGTGAGATAATGATGACTGCAAACAAAGACAATATTGAGCTGCCGCGAGCTGGCGGGGTGAGTTTTGCCGATATCAGCTTCTAGTTGAGATTATTTCAGACGACTGGCGGGCGAGTTTGCTGGGGGAATCTTGCCCCGACGCAAGCCTGCTGCGCGAGCGAACGACCGACTCAACCGCAGCACAAACGTTCGTGGAAGAATCTAGTTGCGAGATCCGATTTTTAGGGGGAAATATGGCGAAAAACAAGCCCATTTTTGAATTAATAGGTCTGGCATTGGATGCGATTTATCAAGAAAACCTCTGCCCGCAAGCGAGTAGCGGTAGAGAAATTCCCATCGAAACCGTACAGGTCTCATACGACGAAGACCTTCCCGATTTGTGCTTTATCTCAATTCAAACTTTTTTAACGCACGACTACGATGTAGTAATTACAAAAAGCGGTAGCGTTCAAGCGGTTTCAGATAAACCTAAAGAACGCATCAGATTTATGTGATATGAACGTATCTGAAGATTTGAACGGGGTATGGCAGGATGTTTGGAATGTCTTGGAACCAGATAAATCTTGGCTGACAGATGCAGCTAAACGCGATTGCATCCAAAAAAAACTTTCCTATTTCAATTCCCAGCACGGCAACAGTCCAGAACATATCGACCTAGTTATTAAAGCTTTATCCAGAGGAAAGGCTCTAGTTCAAGCAGCGATAGAATGGCACAACCCTGCCATCGGTCAAAGTGAAACTCGCAGCGCCAACGATAAGCTACGGGGACATCAGTGGAGGTTGGTAATCGCCGGAGAGCGGTTTTGAGATTGCATCTAAAGCATTAATGATGCCGAAGTTGCACAGACAAATTGAGAGCGGGATGTATGAAATATTTATTGAAAAATGCGTTCTGCCCGCCTACGAACCGATCGAGCCGCCTACAGATAAACCAAAGCTTGCAAAATGGCTGAATAAGGAAGAGGGGGCATTAGCCGAATTCCTGGGAGTAACTTCAGGAGATCGGAAAGCGATTGATCGGTGGCTGGTTCAATCCGAATCTGTAGGTTCCTGGTGCGAGGCATACAAATTGGCAAAAGCCCTGAGAAATGCCTCGGCTCACGGATTCTTGCTGCCGACTAAGATCCGTGACTGGGGACTCAAGAACGGATTTGTCAGGCTGACTGACGATTTGGCAAAGATTGCGATAGCCCGACTCAGCAAACTCGCTTAAACCCTGTTCTGAGAATTAGGGGATTTGCATCTTTGTCGGCGAGGTATAGACTTTCAACTGCGATCGGGATACCATTGAGATAATAAAATACAACGGATCTGAAAGGCGCAATTTTTCGAGACTGTTGTATTTTCTTTGTTTTTGAATGATTCGCAATAAATCGAACTAGCTGCCGGATGTCGGCGACTGAACCATCGCGCTCCGCGAGATCGGACACCATCGCCGAGAGTTGTTTGGCGTCAAGAGGCAGTTGCGATTGGATGTGGCGATCGAAGGAGCACCGACTTACCCGACAGACGCGGCGGGCGGCGGAGTAGAGAACTGCGGCCGACATTTTAATGCTGATGTTCGTTAAAACTTCGTTAAAAGTATTGCAGTAATGCAGTAACAGTGGAATAATAGTTCATCAAATAAATTGTTATCTAAGCATGAAAACTTTTGTCTTGCCTGTACTCTAAAAATTACTGACTGTTGATGCAGGCGGTTGTTAGGCAGCGAACAAAACTAGATAATAGCTATGACGCTCCGCTCATATTGGATATAATCTGCTAGTGCCATAAGGCAAAAATGTCGAAAAATCCTAATAAAAATCAGGAGTTATTGTGAAGATTGTACTCGCAAAAATATTAGAACAGAAGGAAGCTTACGCTAACTTGCCGCTATTTCAATATATGCGCGATGCAAGCTTATCTGAAGAACAGCGGCTGTCTTTTTACCCGTGTATGGCACATTTTATTCTGAGTTTTGGCGATATCAACAAATATATGCTGCGCTCCGAGCCGACAAGCGATGAGTACCAACAGCGGGTGAACATTCATACCTATGAAGATGATCACCATTGGCTTTGGTACCTTGAAGACTTTGCCCAACTCGGTTTCGACAATCGGTGCACTCCAACGAAGCTGATGCATTTTCTGTGGAGCGACGAGACACGCCAAAATCGAATTCTAACTTACCGCCTGGCTGCTCTCATTTCTACAGCAAGTGCTGTAGAACGGCTTGCCATAATTGAAGCGATTGAAGAAACTGGAAATGTCCTTTTCAGTACCGTGCAGGAGCTGGCAAAAGCCATTGAGTTGCGCCGCAACATCGAACTGCGATACTGTGGGGCATTTCACTTTAACCTAGAGTCCGGTCATTTGGTGGGAAGCGATCGCATTGATATTTCAGAAATTTACCTGGATGGTGCGACCCAAGCCCGCTGTCTGGAGCTCGTCGATGAAGTCTTTGCGTTATTTGAGTCGTGGACTCACGAACTCCTCAGCTATGCAAAAGAACATTCCTCAGCCATCCAAAAGGACACTCCTTTTCCAGGTTAATTCGATCGCCTGCGGTCAAAGAAAGTTAGAGCTAGTTATTACATAGCAACCGAGCAATAACAGCGTTCGGAACTTCGCTGCTCCGACAGTTCCTTAGTGAAGGAAAATTATCGGTTAATTTAAGGGGTTTTTACTCAAACTGCGATCGCCAGCACTTGACGATCGCCCCCAGCAGCCTCTTCGAGGCGAAATTCTCCCGCCTACCGATGCAGTAATGCAGTAAGTATGCAAGACTTTGGAACGTCGGGTCGAGTATACACCAAGCATGAAGATTGAGGGACATGGGCAGGCCAAGATACTCACGCAAGAGGAAATCGAACTTTTGTTCAACGATGGTTTGCAGACCTCACGCGATCGCGCCCTCTTTGGAGTTTGCCTCTACACCGCCTGCCGCATTGCCGAAGCGTGTTCCCTGATGGTCAAGGATATCTACACCAACACGGGTACAGTCCGCTCTACGATTAACTTCCGCAAAGCCAATACCAAGGGAAAACTCCAAACCAGAACGATTCCGGTGATCGAGGATTTGCGATCGCTCTTGACATCTTGGAAACCCCACGCGGGTCAGACTTACTTATTCCCCGGCCGCCACCGCTGCCACCACTGGAAGCACCTGCAATCAGATTCAGCAGATCGGATTTTGAGAGAAGCGTTCGACCGCGCCGGCATCGAGGGCGCATCTACCCACAGCTTCAGGAGAACGGCCCTCACCCAGATGAGCAATGCGGGGATACCGCTGCGAATTATTCAAGAAATCAGCGGTCACAGCAACCTAGACCAATTGCAGAAATACTTAGAGGTGAAGCCGGATCAAGTCAGGGGTGCGATCGCCTCTTTATCGATGCTTTCCTACACCGGAAAAGGTACATATCCCGGTGTAGAGCATGAATTGCCGGCTGGGCCGTTACCGATCGAGCAACTGTCACAAGGCCTATCAGACTCGGAGCCTGAAGAAATTCCTGATTGGTGAGGAGCAGTTTTAGATTTTAGATTTTAGATTTTGGATTTGGGATGCAAGGATTAAAGTCACGCATCAAGAGCATCGAGTGCTGATCGCTTTCTTTCCCCCGGCAGAAGCCCTAACCCCTGGATTTGTTAGAATCGTTGGTCATGTGGAGCGGGTGCATCTACAAAACCTGCTTTTAGGAGAATTGTTGACAATGTGGCTAAAATTTGGTGTTGCTCTCAGTGGCCTCCTGACGAGCATTGATGAGGTTGTGCGCGGAAAAACTAACCTCGCTTGCCTCTACTGCGGTGGTGGATTAACAGCAAAAAAGGGTGCGGTGAAAGAACATCACTTCGCGCACACTCTTGAGACTTGCAAGTTCGTCAGTCAGCGGATTAAGACCAAAGCTTTTCCCTCGCTGCCGCTTTACGAGAATTTCAACATTCAACTTAAGGGTGAGGAACTCGAACAGTTGAAGGTGCTGTGGAAGTGCGATTCGTTGATTAGTGAATCTCGGTAATCAATCCGTAAATAACTAATGAGCGTGAAACTTGACCCCTAGGTTGAGCACTGAACTCTCAGATTGATGAAGGTGCAAGTCCTTCCCGCAAGATTCATGCGTGACTCCTTATCTGCTCACACCGACCAAGCTCAATTCTTGGAGAGTGAAGCTCTTAACTGGGCACAATCAGACGGCTGTTATGGGCTGACACTGGTGCTAACAGGGAGTTCCAGGGCGTGAAACCGAGCCTAAAAAAGTAACTTACACCTAGGCAGGGCATAACTTAAAAAACCCTGACCTCATCAGAGCTAAAGCCCGACGCATCATTTCCACAATAGCGTCCAGAATCTTGGGTTTCTGATAGTTAAAATGGCTACACCTAATGGAACAATCAATCATCTGAGGGAACGAATAAAAACGACTTGAGAGTCATGGATACGTCGATTTCCATGTAGGTAAGATGAGATACGGAACTCTCTCAAGACGGGTAGGATGCGAAGTAATTTTCGCAAGGTATTCAGAAAACACTCAACAGAGCAGAGCATGATTAGACACAGTAGTAATACCAGTGAATCTTGGAAGAATCTACCGTGGAAGAAGTTCCGCAAAGATTTATTTCGCCTACAAAAGAGAGTGTTCAAAGCGGTTCAAGCAGGAAACAAGCGGAAAGCGCAGTCTCTGCAAAGACTTATTCTGAAATCCAAAGCTGCTAGATTCCTAGCAATTCGACAAGTAACACAGCTAAACGCTGGCAAGAAAACAGCAGGTGTTGACGGTGTAAAATCTCTCGGCTTTTCAGGACGTTTCTACCTAGAAACAATACTTAAAGAGTCGGCAGGTAATTGGCATCATCAAGGACTACGGGAAATCCCAATCCCAAAAAAGGACGGGACAACCAGAATGCTAAAAATCCCAACTATCGCGGATAGAGCTTGGCAATGCCTCGCTAAATACGCTTTAGAACCAGCTTGCGCGTTGCAACATTCCATGCTTACAGCTACGGGTTCAGAGCCGGAGTGCGATTCGTTGGGTAGAAACTAACCCTGAAATGGGTAGAGGATTACCCGCAAGCTACACAAGAATCTTCTCCCAAAAGAAGAGGCTTCGGCAAG
>NZ_JAEQCB010000062.1:0-42198 GCF_020738785.1 Microcoleus sp. PH2017_05_CCC_O_A
AGTGGATAGGTTTTCTTTTTCACCCTCATTCTCTCCTAGCGCGGTGGCTCTAGTTCTTCTTTTGCCACCGTTCTCATCTTTGGTTAGTCTAAACTACAGTTATAAAGCAATACGGTTTACTTAACGCTTTTGATGAATTTCATCTGACGATTTTTGGATTATAAAGAGGTGAAGTAGATATTAAGAATATTTTACCACAGAGAACACAGAGAACACAGAGAGGGGAGGGATAAAAGGTTTTTTTACGACATCCAAAACCCTCGCAATACTCTGCGCCCTCTGCGCCCTCTGCGCCCTCTGTGGTTCAAAACTCTTCTCTTGATGGAGTGGATTGTATTTCAATACGGTTTACTTAATGCTTTTGATGAATTTAATCTGACGATTTTCTGGCAATATAGCCATTTTGGGCAAGTCAGATTTTTCTTAAGTCAACTGTATTGTCTTATAAAGAGCGCGCTGAAGCGCAACTACTTACCTAGTCAGTAAGGTTGAATAGACTTGCTGCACAAACAACCTATTTTTTTTCTGCTTCTTTTTCTGAAGGTGAAGGAGCTAGCAGACCGGAGATGGCGCCGATCGCATTACTGCCAATCACAACAAAAAGCGGAGGGATTTCCTTGCCCATGACAGAGAGTGTCATGCCAAAAGTAAGTGAAATCATAATCGAGCCTGCTAAACTGCCAACAATTAGGCGGTAACAAAAGTTATCAGATTTATACATGATTAATTCAATTGCGAACGATAGTTGACTGCCAAAATTAATATTTATGTTGCAAAACAAATATAATTTGGCGATTTGATGCGATAAAGTTTAGATGCGCTGCTATCAATAGTCGAGTGTTCCCTCGCTCATCTGCCGTTGTCACAAACTTCTAGTATTGGTGCGGGAAATAAGCCCGCTGAATGCTCTATCAGTAATTGCCCAACAAGCTCCGCTGGCATTCAACCATCGCTGAAGTTAGCGGATATTTTCATTTTGGATAACGGCATAGTTTCAGGTAGTAAGTAACAATAACAGCCCCAACGTCATTTAATGTGAATTGCGTTTGTGCTTTGGATGGTTTTTTGATTTGACCTTGGTTGTTTGCGAGTTGCTAGACTTGCTATTCCCCAGTTGTAGCTGTGGGGAAAAGCGGTTTAACAGTCGCTTTTTCTAGTGACGCTTGTTTGAGGTAGCTTAGATGAGTGACACAAGAAAGGAAGTTGGCTAATATATTTTAATGGATGTAACAGATGGATGTTGAGAGTTGAGGGTTGAGGGTTGACTTAATTAGACATTCTATGAGGCCGCACTTAATTATGTAAAGTAGCAGGGAATAATTGTGTAGCGGAGATTTATATCATGAGGTACAATGCGTTAAATTGGGGAATTTGCGTATGTTTGACTCGGTGCTTTTTATTACATCACGCAGCCAGTATTGCTAATTTGCGCGGAATTCGCGATCGCCAATTAGCTGAAACTAATTACTAATTATGCTCAAATGCAACAATCTGCGGATTTGGGCTGGATCTCTGAGAAGTTAGACTATTTATTATGTTAGTGAAAATAATTAGTAGATCGATCGCAAAAATATCTGGTACTATGCCCCTCGGTTTAGCGTTGACATTGCCATTCGTCGTGCAAACTTTCGCCGTAGTCAGTATAGTTGGATATTTGTCGTTCAAAAATGGACAACAAGCAATTCAAAAACTTGCAGACAACTTGCAGGGCGAAATCAGTGGGCGCATTCAAGAACACCTCGCGCATTACTTAGAAAAACCTTATAATATTGTCCAACTCAACGCAGGTGCAGCTCAACTTGGGAAACTGAGACCTGAAGATTTTCTAGAAACTGAACGCTCCTTTTGGCAGCAGGTAAAAATATTTTCATCGGTGCGTCAAATCTATTTAGGGACGAAAGAAGGTCAGTTTATTGGAGTTAGTCGAGAGGAATCTGGTCAATTAGTTACCAGAATTACAGAAAACTTTCCCCGACGTTCTTTTTATGAGCTAGATGCTTTCGGCGATCGAACGAAGCTGTTGCGTTTTGAACCAACTTATGACTTGCGAACTCGCCCTTGGTACATTGGTGCAACCGCAGCCGAATCACCGATATGGACTGCGATTTATACATTTTTTCAAGGCGATTTGGGAATCACTGTGGCTCAGCCATTTTATGATAAGAAGGGCGACTTTCGTGGCATCATGGCAGTCGATATTCTTTTGGGTCAAATTAGCGATTTTCTTAGAAAAATCAAAATTAGTCGATCGGGTCAGGTATTTATTATGGAGCGATCGGGCGCAATAGTTGGCAGTTCGACGGAGGAAAAACCGTACATTACTGACGCCAGTGGCAAATTGCAACGCTTGCCAGCAATTGATAGCACAAATCCCTTAACTGCATCGGCAGCAAAACACATAATTAGTAGTTTCAACTTGAGCTTAGTTGAACCACCACAAAAGCTACAATTTAAACTTAACAATCAATCTAATTTTGTACATATTCTGTCCTATAAAGACCAGGTAGGACTGGATTGGTTGGTGGTGGTAGTAATTCCAGCAAACGATTTCATGGATGAAATCAATAGCAACACCCGCAGCACTATTTTACTTTGTATCGCTGCCCTATTTCTATCAATAATTATTGGAACTTTGACAGCGCGATCGCTCACAAAGCCAATTCTGCGATTAAACGCAGCAGCCAAAAACCTTGCGGGAGGAGAATGGGAGCACAAAGTTGAGCTGGATCTCGATCGCACCGACGAAGTAGGGCAGCTAGCCAAATCCTTTACCAGCATGGCATCTCAACTGCAAATATCCTTCAATACCCTAGAAACTCAGAATCAAGAATTGCAGCAACTCGACAAACTCAAAGACGAATTCTTAGCCAACACTTCCCACGAATTCCGAACT
This sequence comes from Microcoleus sp. PH2017_05_CCC_O_A, assembly GCF_020738785.1. NCBI lineage: Bacteria > Bacillati > Cyanobacteriota > Cyanophyceae > Oscillatoriales > Microcoleaceae > Microcoleus > Microcoleus sp. PH2017_05_CCC_O_A. The sequence continues at coordinate 2,894 of NZ_JAEQCB010000062.1, forward strand.
CCCCTTAACGGAATGATCGGCATTGCCGAATCAATGATTGACGGCGCCACCGGAACGTTATCAGAAATTCAACAACAAAACCTCTCAATGATTGCCAGCAGTGGCAGGCGACTCAACGAACTTGTTGACAACATTCTTGACTTTGCCCAACTCAAAAATCAGAAACTAGAATTGCAGCTTCAGAGTGTAGGATTGAGGTCAATTGTCGAAGTGATTCTCACCGTTTGTCAACATTTAACGGCTGGCAAAGATTTAGAATTAATTAATGCCATCGATTCAGATTTGCCATTAGTTTTAGCCGACGAAAACCGCCTGCAACAAATCTTCTACAATTTAATTGGAAATGCGATTAAATTTACGGAATCCGGCACGGTAAAAATATCAGCAGCAATTGTAGATACCGACGGCAAAACATCTCTGGGAGTGTCCCCGTCAAATCTCCCAGCATCAAACCCAGATTTTAAAATAGCTGTCACGGTTTCCGACACAGGAATCGGAATTTCTGTCGCGAATCTCGATCGCATTTTTGAACCATTTGAACAAGGCGACGGTTCCACAGTCAGGCAATACGGAGGCACAGGCTTAGGTTTGACACTCTCCAAACAATTTGTCGAACTCCACGGCGGCAAAATATACGCAGAATCCCAAATCGGCATCGGTTCGCGTTTCACATTTACCCTACCTCTTTCTCCCGAAACCATTCATCCTAGCGAAGCAGGAATAAATCGGCAGCTAGCATCGCCAATTCAGGATTCAGAATCAGAAAACAACAGAAATAAAACTTATCTATCCTCCAATTGGAATGTGCCTAAACCCGCTCCGAATCCAGTAAAGCAAGCCACTGCGCTATTAGAAGTCGAAAAATTTAAACTTTTGATAGTTGATGACGATCCGATTAACCTGCAAGTTTTAAACAATCACCTTTCTCTACAAAATTACAGTGTCATTCAGGCACTAAACGGCGAACAAGCCTTATCACTCTTGGAAAGCGGGGTGCATTTTGACTTAATCATTCTCGACATCATGATGCCCAGAATGTCTGGTTATGAAGTCTGCGCTAAACTCAGAGAGAAATACCCATCTCACGAGTTGCCCGTAGTGATGCTAACTGCCAAAAATCAAGTATCAGACTTAATAGCAGGATTTCAATTCGGAGCAAATGACTATCTAACTAAACCCTTCTCGAAAGACGAACTGTTAACCAGAATTAAGTCTCACATCAATTTATCGCAAACTAATAGCGCCTACGGGCGATTTTTCCCCGATGCTTTCTTAGACTTTTTGAAAAAAGAAAGCATTGTGGATATCCAATTAGGGAATCATGTCAGCAAACAAATGGCAGTCATGTTTAGCGATATTCGCTCGTTTACTGCCCTTTCCGAAACGATGACTCCGCAGCAAAACTTTGACTTTGTTAATGATTACCTGCGAGAAGTAAGTCCAAAAATTAGAGAACATCACGGCTTTATTGTCAAGTATTTAGGAGATGGGATGATGGCTGTTTTTCCCAACGGTGCTGACGATGCTGTCAAAGGTGGAATCGCTAAACTGCAACAAGTGTACGAATATAATGCCGATCGCATACACAGCGGATATCCACCGATTCAAGTCGGCGTAGGAGTGCATTTTGGTCACATGATGGTGGGTATAGTTGGGGAAGCGGAGAGAATGCAGGGAGATGCTTTTTCGGATAATGTCAATTTAGCCTCTCGTCTGGAAAGTCTCACTAAGTTATATGGAGTATCTTTGATAATTTCCGAGAAAGTTTTGGATAATTTGACGGATCGCGAACAGTATCAAATCCGTTTTTTAGATAGAGTAATTGTCAAGGGAAAACAGCAGCCAATTTCTATCTATGAAGTCCTCGATGCAGAAACAGAGTTGCTCAGGGAAATGAAGTTACAAACTCAGACTGATTTTGAACGGGGTTTAGAACATTATCGCTCTCACGAATTTAAGGCTGCTAAAATCTGTTTTTATCAAGTTTTAGCCGTTAATCCTGACGATAAAACGGCTGCACTGTATTTGGAGCGAGTCAATCATTTGATTGAGAGAGGCGTACCGGAAAATTGGTCTGGGGTTTGGACTTTAACTCAGAAGTGATATCGTAGTATCGGTAGATAGTAGATTTGCGGGTTTCAAACAACTTAAGAATTGAGTCAACGACAATTTCTGTAACGATGGGGTTAAAGTCGGTAATAAAGTCATCGGCTTCCAGATTGGCCCTAAAAAATTGCTTAGCCCGATCGCACTGATAGCGCATTTCGTCAAATCCCACAATTTTGACCATAAACGTTGCTAGGGGGGAGTTTTCCAAATCGGTATTAGAACTGCTTTTCGCCCGCCCATTTTCTAATAAATTGAATACTTCTGTTTCTAAAGGAGTTTGAGGTTGGTGAGGTTTCTCTATTTCAGGAAAAAAGCTTTCCAGACGGATGCCTTTATCGGCTCTATCTGGCAGTTCTCCCATCATCATGGCCAGAGAAACATCGAGTCCCAAACCTGAAGAAAGAGCTTCCAGCAGGGCGATAGCAGCCAGTTTGCACCCCAGATAAAGCTGGGCAATTTCGAGATTGTACCTAGCAGTAGTTTCCCAGCGTTGATATGTGCGATCGTCTGGGAATCCCTCAAACTGCCGAAAAATCACCTCGGGCTTGAGATAAGTCAGAAAACCCTCCATCTTCAGCAAAGCAACTCGGTAGTCGCGAACTGTATAAAAACCGTAGCTGGTGATATTGTGATTAGTTTCCGGTAATAAATTCCAGGTATTTGCCAAAAAATGGGCTGAACTTTCGTGAGCAAAACTAATTACATCCCGGTTGGCAATTCGCACAGCTTTTTTCACTGTTTCCCGTATTTGCTCATCAGTTAAACTGAGGTGAAACAGGCTAGTTATTGCTTGCAAGCGGTCATAAAGGCGCCCAGTTGCGGTGACTCCCCACTCGGCGGAGCGAAACGGAATTGTTTCTTCTATGCAGGCGACAATTTGAAGCAATTGCTCGGGCTTGAGAAATGGTTCGAGAGATTTTGCTGCAACTAAAGCGCTGAGAAATTCGTTTTGTCCGACGAAGGGATTGAGCACTTCTCCGGGTACAAAACCGAATATGAGCATTACCATTTCTAAGGTAGCATCAGCAGGGAGTTCAGATTGCTCCCGAATCCGTAGCTGTTTGTTAACCTCTTTGGTAACAGGAGTGATGTAGTAGCTGACGTTAAAGTTAATGCTGTGATCGACTTGTACGTAGACGATATCGTGAAATAAAGCTGCCAAAACCTCGATCGCATCTTGATTTCCCCCGACCTCAAAAATATGTTCGGGAGTATGGAAAAACCGCCAGGGCCCGGTCATCGGCTGAACTATAAGTTCGGCAATCCGAGCTAGTTCGGTTGGTTCGACTTCTGCGTTGAGGCGAGCGATCGCCCAAATCAGCTTTTCTAAGCATTGTAAGTATGCTTCTTTGCTATCAATCACAGTCTTTTCCACTAACATTACACCCACTTCTACCATCCTCTTATTGTTTTTATTTTTCCGTAAATTTGCCCCGTTTTTTATTTCTGAGTTTTTTTGAAGAGATTAACAGGAATTTAGGAAGCAAATACTTCCTTGAAATCAACTTAATTCCCTGTAGCAGATCTGCCTTGTTTTCCCAATCTAATTAGGACAAAGTATGATAAGTAAACCACATAAATTGCTAAACCTGTCAAACCCAAAAATCCCAAAAATTGAGGGCTTGCTTTAGCATGAAACATCTGTTTGTACAGCCAAGGCGGGTCAAACCAAACGCTGCAAAAAGGTTCGTCAATTACTTGTATTTGAGATTTAAAGGCACAGGTTAAGAAGGGAATTTGAGCTAGAGCGCCCAAACCGCTGTAAACAGTAATCGCCCACCGCCAAGCTGTAAAAGCCAGCTTTAAAGACGACTGCGGTCGATCGGCAATTTCGTCGTTTAAATCTTCCCAAAACCACAGACAAGCAGGAATCAATGCCCTCCCCATCACCGACGACACAAAGCTTACAGGCAGTGCAGCCATCATCAGGTAAAGTGTAATTGCCAACAAACTCGCCACCCGCCAATAAATCATCAACAAACGGACGATCGCGTCAGCCTTGGCAAAAACAGCCCAAATCAGCACTACCAGTGGAATCGAAACGGTTAATAACACCGACAACCGGTAATCCATCCACACAAGTGGTTGAAACCAAGGCCCGGTGGCTGCCAATAAAAGACTAAACATCTTTGGGAAAATATACTTACTTATTTGTGAAAGATTTTACTACAAAAGCGCTCAAAAAGCAGGGATAAGATAAGACGGCGGTTGAAACCGCGTCTATAAAAACGAAGTCCGCCGGACGCCGACTGAAGAAGAAGATCGCGTAATTTTAAGCGTCGGTTCTTCAACCCGCGGAGGCGGGTTTGGTCTGTGTAGACGCGGTTTCAACCGCCCGGTGTTCTTGCCAAGGTAATTGATAAACCGATCAAAAAATCCCGCGCCAAAATTAACTTTCGGCGCGGGATCGAAGGGATAGAGCTAAATTGCTCGTTTATTCGTCGTAGATGCGGCACTCAGCAGCGTCAGGATTGTCGTCGCAATACTTTTCAAAAGAATTCTTAGGTTTGACTTGCTTTTGGTGGGAAGCTTCAGCTTGCAGTTCTTCAACTGCGTCCCACGCTGCTGCACATTCCCCGGAAGTGGCGCCCTTCAAGTCACAGACGGTACGAGCGCTTTCTAGTTCTTCTTCAATTTTTTCTTCGATGTTGCCTGCGGGTGTTGTTGTCATAAACTTGTTGGTATGAAAGGTTTTCTTTTTGGATGTTAGCTTGTGTTTGACTTGCCGTTTCTGTCTGGCGATCTCAACTAATACTAGCTTGAGATGTGCTGCTGTGGCAGCCCAGATAGAAACCATCCCTAACTGCGATCGCAGCCGCCGTCTTTACTTCCTGCTTTGCCCAGATCCCGTCGGCGGGTTCTAGTCCACAGGCATGAATGCAGGTTGAGCTGACCTGACTTTTTATGAAAACATTACACGAAGTTGGTGTGTCAAACTGTATTGAGCTTTATCTTTTAAGATTTTGCTGAACACGGCTTTTAACACTAAACAGATTGAGTCGAGACTCATGTTAACTTATGTTAACACGATCGCGGACTGCGAGGGGAATCGATCGCCCCATAAAACCGTCCCGTCAGTGGCCTGTTCCGGTTAGCCTAAGTATTGTAAAACTTTATTAAAACTATAAGCAACAGTAAGCAATAGTAGTACCATATAGTCAGGAGGGCAAAATGAAACTACCCGATTACGCAAAAGCAATAGGCATCAGTTATACAACAGCTTGGCGGTGGTGGAAGACTGGCAAGCTACCACATCCGGCACGGCAAACAGAAAGCGGTTTAATTATAGTTGACTATTCGCCACAAAAACCACGTTCGGAGTTGAAACAAAATCGAGTTGCAATTTACAGCCGAGTCTCGTCTTCTGAAAACAAGGAAAATCTCAACCGCCAATCACTTCGATTAACCGAATATGCGATAGCCAACGGTTATCAAATCGTCAGAAATGTCAAAGAAATTGGCAGCGGATTAAATGACAACAGAAAACAACTAGAAGCTTTACTCCAACAAGATGACTACAATATTCTTTTAATTGAACATAAAGACCGTCTAGCTAGATTTGGCACACATTATCTAGACATACTTCTACTAAGATCAGGAGTTAAGCTAGAAATTGTCAATTTAGCCGACAATGGGCGAGATGAATTAATGCAAGACTTAGTGGCTGTTGTCACAAGTTTTGCTGCTCGACTTTACGGACAACGCCTGGGAGCACGAAAAACGGAGAGAATCATTGCCGAGTTAAAAAATGGAGAGTCTGAATGCAATTAGCAGAGAGACATATCATTAAATCCACAGAACATCGTTTCGCCACTATCGATCGGTTAGCCTTTAAATCAAAAAATCTCTACAATGCTGCCAACTACGTTATCCGCCAAAACTTTGTATACGGATGGGGGTATCTCAACTACAACAAAATGGCTCAGTTGATGAAATCTCATCCAGCATACAAAGCATTGCCAGCGAAAGTAAGCCAACAAATCTTGATGATATTGGACAAGAATTGGCAAGGTTTTTTTGCAACCGTTAAAGCTTATAAAATGCAGCCCACAAAATTCACGGGATGCCCAAAACTACCTAAGTATAAAGATAAAGTCAAAGGGCGAAACCTTGTTGTATACACAATTCAGGCGATTAGTAGTAAGCAATTACCGAAAGGAATTATCAAAATTTCAGGGACTGATATCTCAATTAAAACTCAGGTAAAACCAGAGAAAATATGTCAAGTTAGGTTAGTTCCCAAGTGTGATTCTTATGCGATTGAGGTAATTTACGATGAGCCGGAGTCCACCAGTGATGCAAATCAGAAAGAATCAGTAGCTAGTATAGATTTAGGATTGAATAATTTAGGAGCGCTAACTTCAAATCAGCCGGGGTTTGTCCCTTTACTGATTAACGGGCGACCACTGAAATCAATTAATCAATTCTACAACAAACGTAAGGCACATATACAGTCTCGATTGAAAGGTCTGCGCCAAACATCGCGTAGAATTCAGCGCTTGACTCGTTGTCGAAACCAGAAAATCGATAATTACTTGCACCATGCCAGTCGTGACATTATCAATCTTTTAAGAGAACTCAAGATTGGGACTCTGGTAATTGGCAAAAATGTACAATGGAAAAACGAGATAAATTTGGGGAAAAAAACTAATCAGAACTTCGTCACAATTCCTCATGATCGATTGATTGAGATGTTGGAATATAAGGCTGCATTAGTTGGGATAAGAGTGATGTTACAGGAAGAATCATATACTTCTGTCTCCAGTTTTATTTCTTTAGACCCGATTTCTGTTTACGGTCAGAATAGCGCCCAGGATGTCAAGTTTAGTGGCAAACGAATTAAGAGAGGATTGTACAAAACATCGAGCGGTCAATTAATTAATGCCGATGTTAATGGGTCTTACAATATCATGAGAAAAGCAATCCCAAATGCTTTTAGCAATGGGATAGGGATCTGCGTAGCTCAGCCGAGGCGGGTCAATCCGCTCGAAGTAAGAAAGAAGGGGGAGGGACTTCATGCCTCCTGTGTCATGTAATAAATGACTATACTTTTACAAGCTATAGAAATAGTTTTTATAGAGAAGTTTGCCTTATGTACGAAAACCAAATGCAATGGGTCAGTGCTTTATCAACCCGTCCGTCTTTAGAATCAGCCCTGAAAGAAGTTGTAGAACAAGCCGATCGCGAATTAGAAGGCCCGGCAGATTTAGCACTGATCTTTATCTCGTCTGCCTTTGCTAGCGAGTATTCTCGGCTGATGCCTTTACTGCAAGAACTGCTGCCCGTGCCCGCGATTTTGGGCTGCGGCGGGGGAGGAGTCATCGGCACGAACCGGGGCGGGCTCACCGAAGAAGTAGAGGGTTCTCCCGCAGTCAGCCTGAGTTTAGCCCGCTTACCTGGAGTAAACGTCAGAACTTTTCACGTCGGTGCAGAAGAACTGCCGGACTTGGACAGCCCCCCGGATACTTGGGTGAATGTCTTGGGTGTGCCTGCCCAGGAAGAACCGCAGTTTATCATCTTGGCAGACCCATTTTCCTCACAAATTAACGATTTGCTCCAAGGACTCGATTATGCCTATCCGGGCGCGCCGAAGGTAGGAGGACTGGCCGGCGGGGACGGTGCGGGCAGAGGTGCGGCGCTGTTTTGCGACTATCAGTTGTACCGAGAAGGGACGGTGGGAGTGGCTTTGAGCGGGAATATAGTTCTGGAAACGATCGTCGCGCAAGGCTGTAGACCGATCGGGCATCCTTATCGGGTGACGGAAGGAGAGCGCAATATTTTGCTGAAACTCGAAGAACAAACCGACGATATGGGCAGCAGGGGCATCGAGCGATCGCCCTTAGACGCCCTGCGAGAGTTAGTTCAAACTTTGAGCGAAGCAGACAGAGAATTAGCGCAGCACTCGTTATTTGTCGGCTTAGTCAGCGATGAATTCAAGATGACATTAGAGCCTGGGGATTTTTTAATCCGCAATTTGTTGGGTGTAGATCCGAAAGTGGGGGCAATTGCGATCGGCGATCGAGTCCGTCCCGGACAGCGCATCCAATTTCACCTGCGGGACGCCCGCACCTCCGCAGAAGATCTAGAAATGCTGCTCGATCGGCATCAGCGATCGGCCGAGGACAGGGGTACATCCAGTGCCGGCGCCTTGATGTTCTCCTGTCTGGGGCGCGGGGAAGGGCTTTACGGTCAATCGAACTTTGACTCGCGACTGTTCGGCAGATACCTCAAAAACATCCCCTTGAGCGGCTTTTTCTGCAACGGCGAAATCGGCCCTGTCGGGGGCAGCACATTTCTGCACGGTTACACCTCCGTATTCGGGATTTGCCGCCAAAATTCCTAATTTTGTTGACTGTTGATGGTTGATATCATCTCAAATCCGGTGGCATCGGAATTATTAGCCAAAATTAGGAGACGGCAGTGCCGTTTCCCTACAATATTATTTTCGGTAGGGACACGGCACTGCCGTCTCCTCCGTTGCTTTTGACCAAAAAATAAAAGCGGCAGTCACCTGCCGCTTTTAGCTTTAACTAGATATCGGGAAACCTTAGAAACTAAAGGTTGTCCGCAGGACTCCTACCCAGATATCATCATTGCGTTTGTTGTGTTCCGGATTCATAATCACATAAACGCCCGGTGTCACCGAAATAAAGTCATTAACTTGGAAGCGATAGAAACCCTCTAAGTGATAAGAGGTGTCGCGGTCTCTTCTGACATCGCTGCTAGTAACTTTTGGCGGTACGCCGGCAATAAAACCGAGGAGGTTCCCAGGCTTGCCAAAATCTGGCAGGGCCAAGAAAAGAGCACCATTTTGAATAGTAGCGTCATTGTCGGCACGGCGTTCTTGGTGAGCCTTGGTGTAACCGTACCAACCGCCAAACTGGAAGCGGGGGCTGGGTTTGAGGTTAAGTTGTACCCCAAAGTTATCTGATGCAGTCGATATTTGACCGAAGGGACGGTTAGCCAAGGAACTGCCCGTATTGCCCATGATCGCAACATCGCCACCCCGATTGTATTTCCGGTTGTAAGTTGCACCAATGTCAATAAATTTGCTTAGGGAGAAGTTGAGCTGACCCAAAGCGCTGAAAGAACCGTCGAAAACGCCCCGGCCATTAGCTGGGTTGGGAGCATCGCCGTCGGAGGCAAGATAGGCGACTGTGGCTCTCACGGCGCCAAAGTTGTATTTGATAGCAGCACCTGCTCCTTCGGGGCCGCGGAACACTGCGGGGTTGTAACGTCCAAACGCGGAGAGAGCGCCGCTACCAGGACTTTCTAAGGGAGAATTGAGCTCAGCAACGTCATCGAGCCTCAGTCCTTTCGGCCCGAACCAGACTGTAGCGTTGCCTGCGGGGAAGCGATACCACAATTGATCCAGGGAGAATTGGCTGCCGTCTTCGCCGGTGATGGCGAGGCGAGCCATGTTCGTATTAGTGGCAGTAGCTGCACCGTAGTTGGGGATGTTTCTAGCTTGCAAGCGGGTTCTGAGCAAGTCTTTGCCGGTGAAGCTGGTGTTGAAGTTCAACCGCACCCGGTAGCCGAGGGTGGTGGTAGTTTTGTCGTCGTGCTTGCCGACACCATCTCCGAAGCTGTCGCTGGCGAGAAAAATGGCTTCTCCTGCCAGTTTGGTTGTGGTGGAGAACTGGTTGGCTTCGAGTTCTGCGGTGCGAGCTTCCAGACCGTCTACTCGTCCGCGCAGGGTAGCGAGTTCGGCTGCAAATTCTTCTTGCAGGCGTTGCAGGATGGCTAAGTCGTCTTTGGTGACGAAGGTCGATGTTGCCGAGCTAATTTGCTTGGTTACTTGGTCTAAGCAAGCGTTGACGCCGGCTGCAAATTCGTAGCGAGTCAGGGCGCGGTTGCCGCGGTAGGTGCCGTCGGGATAGCCTACGATACAACCGTAGCGTTCGACTAGCGATTGCAGGGCTTGGAATGCCCAATCTGTCGGCCGCACGTCGGAGAGCTGAGAGACCGATGTCACTTGGGACATGGCTCCAGATGGTTCGGCGGGGAGGGCTTGGGGTGCTGCTGGGACGATCGGGCCACCCATGCCTGCGGGTGCTGTCTGAGCAATTTCTACCTTGGCGGCTGGGGTGCTAGCAATTGCTGGCACTTCAGTTTTGGCGGTTGCTGTCGGGGTGCTTTCCACTGCCAAGTCTGAGGCTTGGGGCAATGGTTGGGCTGTGGTGACAGCAGGTAGGGGAGCGATCGCTGCCGCTGTGGTGGCGGGGGCGATGGGCGCTGCTGCATTGATGTCGATCGCTGCTGTTTGCAGTTCTGTGGCGCTGGTTTCTGGTGCGATTGCTGCCAGTTTTTCGGCGTCTGCGGAGTTGGCGATCGGGGTTTCGGCCGCCGGAGCGATGCTGTTTAAAGCCAGCTTTTCTGGGGCAGCAGGGGTTGCTGCAACTGGTTCTACAATTTTTGACTCAGATGGCTGTGCTGTTGCTACCTGGTTGGCTTCAGCGGTTGCGGTCGCTTCAGTAGCGATCGCAGCGGTACTGACGACTGATGATAGCCCCAGAATTGCCGGGGATACTAGAAGTAAATTCCAAAAAGTTCTGTTCATTTTCCTCACACCTTCACACTCTATTCAACTCGATCGGCAATTCCCAACTGATACTTTTTGTGGTTCCTTGCCTGTTGACAATAACTGCCAAAAAAATAGAACCTATCCATAACTGTTGATGCACAGTAGGCGTGTCTAGTTCCTGCTTGAACGTAGAAGGCTGGCCCTTTTTACAGCCCAGACCCCAATTTAGGTCAAGCCCACATTACACTACGCTTGATTATACCATCAGTTGCTAATTTCATCTGTCGATCGCCAGACTTGCTGGAGTTGCTTTCTCCGACAGGGCGATCGACAACCAGTGGTATGGGTTAGACCACAATCGCCTCAAACTGACAAATACTGATAGTCCTTGCTTATGTCTGAGTTAACACACACTTATAGGTAGGATTAGGGCTGCTTGTCGCATTCCTTATACAGCTTTCGATCCTATTATGTCAAGCTTTTTAACCTAACTTTAAACCTCGCGGCCCGGACGGGGTTATTTTTCCGCCAGCAGTGGGGAACGGAAGGTTAAACGCTGCTAGATGCACCCGTGGGGGCAAAATTCCAGTCTTGACCAATTTGGGTGTTCTGATGCGCCCACCAGTCGAGACTTGCCAGCGCGATCGGCATTTTTGAGATGCCCCGTTCGGCGACTTGAATTTGCCAATATTTTAACACAATTTTTTTGTAGTTTGACAGTGGCAGCAGACTGAATGTCTGTGACCTAAAATTAAAGTTTTGTTCCCTCGCTGCGAAGGAGTTTTACAGCCAGTTATTTTTTTGGCACAGCCGATGTCTTTCAAATCACCTTTTGTATGTGATTTATGCTACCGAACAAGGAGCTATTGAGCCTTCACCATTCCTGGACGGATCAACCCGGTCAAATGGACGAAAATACTTGCTTTGATGCGATCGATCGCAGTTAAAAAAACGGTGTATGAGAGCAAGGAGTGCCTCCAGGACATTCCTCATTCGCTACTAACACAATAAATAAATGCCACAAATTATTAGAGGGCGATCGAAGAACCTGTAGATGTGGCAATGCACTTAACCTCGCTCTGGTATGTTACATTGAGGCGCAGCATCTATCTTTTTTGCCACCTTCCATCTATGACTTTGATTAAAAGCAAACTGGGCTTCTTAGTAGTTATCTTATTGATATTAGGATTGTTTTTTCGATTCACCAACATCGACACAAAGTTTTATTGGTATGATGAAGTATTTACTTCCCTGCGGATTTCGGGATACACGCAAACAGAAGTGCTGCATGAAATAAGCAGCGTTCAGTTAGTCGGCGCACAAGATTTGATGAAATATCAGCGCTCCAATCCCGCAAAAAATTTTGGCGATACAGTTAAAGGTATTGCCATTGAAGAACCTCAACTGCCGCCTCTATATTTTCTGGCAGTCAAGTATTGGGGAAAACTATTCGGTGATTCTCCTTTATCGACGAGAAGTTTCTCAGTTTGGGTGAGTTTGTTAGCATTTCCCGCTCTGTACTGGCTGTGCCGAGAATTGTTTCCAGCACCAGAAGTGGCGTGGATAGCCGTGGGATTGCTAGCAGTTTCTCCCTTGCACGTGCTTTACGCTCAAGAAGCTCGTCCCTACAGCTTGTGGCCGGTGCTGATTTTAGTTTCTTGTGCGTCTCTGCTGAGAGCAATGCGGCTTCAAACTAAGCTAAGTTGGAGTATTTATGCAGTAGCAACTATTCTGGGATTTTACACACACTTGTTTAGCCTGTTAGTCGCTTTGGGACACGGAATTTATGTATGGGGAATGCAAGGTTATAGGTTGAATCGCAAGGTAGTTAATTACGTGATGGCAATTGGCTTGTCTTTGGTAGCTTTTCTGCCTTGGATGGTGATTCTAGTAATAAACAAAAAGGCAGCAAAAGAGGCGACTCTTTGGGCGAATGGAGACAGTAATTTGCTATCTTTGATTAATAATTGGAGCGGGAATATCGGTCGTGTTTTTTGGGATTTTGGGCTAAATTCTCAGGCTACATCAATAAATTTGATTGGGTTGATGGCAGCGACTTTGATTTTATTGGCAATCGTAAGTTATGCGGTTTATTTTCTGTGTTGTGAGACAAAGAAACAGGTTTGGCTGTTTTTGCTGGTGTTGATGGCGGTGACAGCAGTGGCAGTGATGCTACCAGATGTTATATTGGGAGGAATCCGATCGACTAAACCTCGCTACCTATTTCCGACTTATTTGGCGATGCAAATATCTGTGGCTTACCTGTTAGCGACTAAAATTAGCGCGCTGGGCGTGCCAAGCTGGAAACGGCAGATGTGGAAAGTTCTGACAGTTGTATTGCTAACGGGATCTGTGCTGTCGAATATTGTTAGTTCTCAAGCCGATACTTGGTGGACGAAGGAATTGGGCCGGGAAAATCCCGTAATTTCTCGGAGGATCGATCGCGCTCCTAAGCCGCTGGTTGTCAGTGATATCTCGGAAGTCACTCTGGGAAATATACTGTCAATGAGTCATTTGTTAGAGCCGAAAGTGATGTGGCAATTGGTGTTGCTTGACCAGGAAGGGCGCCGTCAAGCTCAGTTGCTAGACCCACCCGCGATACCCAAAATTCCCAGCGGTTTTAGCGATGTTTTTGTTTACGGGCGAACGCAGAATTTTAGTGCTAAGCTGGCAAAAATGCACAACTCGAAAATAGATGTGCCGAAAAAACAAACAATCCAAATGTTGTGGGTTGGCAAGTTAGAAAAAGAGTGAGAGTTATGGAAGATTTTGGTATTATTATTGCCTGCTGCGACCAGGATTATCTGTTTGCTAAGGGTTGCTGTGCTAGCATTCGATATTTCCTGGGAGATGTACCGATTTGTTTGTTGATTGATGGTACGTTTTCTGTGAGTGCTTTGGAAAAGTCTTACGGGGTGCGAGTTATCGATCGCACAAACGTTTCCCAAGAGGTTCTCAGGAAAAGAAGTTTTGGGTGGGGTAAAACTAAAATGATTGCTTTCTGGGAAAGCCCTTGGTCGAATTTTATGGTTTTGGATGCCGATACGATCGTCTGGGGCGATGTTCTGAAATTGGCTAATTTTAAAGAATTTGATTTTACGATAGATAAGCCTTGTTACGATTACTCGGATGCAGATGTTTCGGAATTTTTCTTTGATATTCCGGGCGTTGAAAAGCATTTCCCGAAGTTTCGGTGGTCGGAATCGCGATCGAACTATTTCTGCACGGGTACTTTTTTTGCTAAACGCGGTATTTTTAGCTTGGAAGAATACATAGAAATTTTAGATTTTACGGAGGCTAATCCGGGGATATTTAAGTACGGAGAAATGGGGTTTTTGAACTTTATGATTTTCCGGGCGGCCGGGGAAAATCGACTGCGGGTGCAGAATGTGGATATGCAGTTGTTGGTGCCGGATTTTGACCAGGATTTGCTGAGAAAGCGGTTTCCGGTGGCAGAAAACGGGCCTGCGGGCGATCGCGAGTCGGCGACTGTGATTCACTGGTGCGGGCCGAAGCCGACTTTATCGACATCTAAGGTTTACTCGGAACCGATGAATTTTTGCCGCCGCAAGTGTCAGGAGGATGCTTGGGATCGCACGGGTTTGGCTGCGGAGATGTCGCTGCAAGTTGAGGATTTTCAGCGATCGATCTATGTGTATAAGAATAAGTTTAAGAAGAAGTTTCGGCAGTTAGTGCGATCGACTTGAAAAAATACCACAATTAAGTTTGTAGTAAGGACTTTAGTCCTTATATTATGTCCGGTAGATTAGACCTCTTGCATAAGTCTTCGATCGATCCTTCAACCGCAGATTTCAGACAGATAAACACAGATTAACGCAGATAATTTCAGGGTGTTTTCCGATTTTTGCAAGAGGTCTATTACCGATAATCTAATTAGTTTGTAGTGAGGACTTTAGTCCGAGGGAAAGAAGGACTAAAGTCCTCACTACGAACCAATTTGATTGTGGTTATTAAATGTGAATATTATTCATCGAGCGAGCGATCGACAATTTAACCTTCCAGAGGCAAAGTGGGCGCGGCTGGCGGTAAAACTTGGCGGTGAACGCTGACTTTGTGACTTTCCCGCTGAGTTTGCATTTCGACGGCGATCGCCTCAAATTCAATTTCCATGCAGCCGTAGGGAATCTCTAACTCGATACTAGCTCGCATATTTCCCAACCCGGTAGCTGTAAATTCGGTAATCCAGCGCGGCCCGTCGAGAATTAGGTAGGTTTGCCGATCGAATACCCAAACTTTTACATAAATCCGCGGCATTAATTCCGGTAGTTGCACTTTCACTATTACAGCCTGGCCTGCAAGGATTTGGGCGCGCGGCAATTCCAGGATGGGCATCGGTACTGACTCGTCTTCTGACAAAACGTAGGGAGTTGGTGGAGTTGCTTCTGCTTCTACTTTGGTGGTTTTTTGAGCAACTTGTTTCGGCTGCGGGGGCTCGTCAAACACCACAAATTCTCTCGCTTCCGGGCCAGTAGGTTGCGGTTGGGAAATGGTTTCCCTGATTGCTGGTTGCACTTTAGTTGGGCTGCTTTCTTCGACGACTGTTATGGCTTCGCTGGTATTGGGGGTGGCTTTTGGAGTTGGCGACAGGCTGGTTGCTTTCAGCCATTCGGGGGATTCGCCGGTGCTGGCTAGGGAACTCAGTCGCGACCAAAATCTATTTTGGACGTTTAAGGTTTGAAATGCCTTTTGTGAGGGGGGTGGCGTAGGTTCTGGGGCTGGTGTTTCTGGTTCGGGAGTGTTTTGGGGTTTTTGGTCGATCGCCCGAACTTCGGCCTTTTCTGGGGTAGTTGCGATGTCTGAGGGTTTGGTTGGTTGGTCGATCGCCCCGGCGGATGTTCTAGACGAATTGGTGATTTCTGAGAGCAATTGCGATCGGCTGCTGTCGGGCAGTTTGTTACCGAATGCCGGCAATTCTAGGCCGCCCGCACTTGGAGTCTGGCGGGAATTTAGTTGAGGGGGTAGGGATTCATTGCTTAAAGATTCATTGATAGCGACTTCTGCGGGAGATGGCAGATCTAAGCTTTTTTGTGCTACCCGGAGGAAGGATGGATGTACTTCTTTCCGAGGTGGTCTGACTGCTGTTGGAGAGGGTTCGGCTTGATGTTTTTCTTCGATGAAATCGTCTTTAATTGCTTCTAGCAGGTGTTCTAAACCGGCTGTAATTGTAAATAGTTTGGTGGCTAAAGTTACATCGCCGCTGCTAAGAATTGCTTCTCCTAAAATTAGGCGACTTTTGCAGTCGGGTGGGATGTAGGTAACGCAGGCAAAGATGCAGGGAGGAGCTTGTTCTGGCATCGGCTGCTCGATTTGGGCGAGTATTTGTGAGGTTTGGGGGTCTCGCAGGTAAATTTGCAGTTGTGCTGAACCGATGAGTTTTTGGAGTTCTTGAAGTTGCGATTCGGGGATGGGAGGTGGTGTTCTTCTGGTTTTTTGAGGTGGTTGGGGAATGTCGATTTTGCCGGAAATGATTAAGGGGCGGCCGAGTTGGGTGATGAAGGTTTCTCGATCGAGTACGAGTTCAAGTTCGAGTTTGACTGGGGGGTTCGGCGGCTGAGGCGTTTGGGGAAGGGGGAATTGGTAGATTTTGGTCGGCTGCGGTGGAGGTGGAGGTGGGGCTGGGATTTGGGTTGGTGTCCGATCGACTGCTGCTGCGTTTTCTGAGGCTGCGGCTTCGGAGGAGTCGATCGCGGGTAGGGGTTCGGAAGTTTCCGATTCTGCGGGCAATACTTCTAATTGCACGCCATACTGCCAAGATTTTGCTGGTTCTGATTTGGAATCTGGTAAGCAGGAGAGTTCCCACATTCCGGGTTTGAGACGGGTGTAGGGAATAATCACGACTAATCCTTCGGGGTTGGTGCGGGCCGATCTGCTTTGGACTTTCCGCTGGGGGGCCGTTTCGTCGAAGGATGTATGGATGATGCGAATTTCGATGTCGGTGTTGGGGTGCTGAATGCGCGCCACGACGCGATATTTGCCTTCTAGAATTTCCACGTCGGGGGTTTCTAGGGGCAACCAGGCGCGATCGCCTTCTTTCTGTAGTAAAAATTCTAATTTTTTCATTTTTGTTTCCCCTTGAAGGCTCCCGCTTGATTTGTCACAGGTTGGTGGTGGTTGGTTGAGCGACAGCTACAGATATTGAATTACTTTATGTTTTATAGCCTATCACCTCGATCGGTCAAGAGGCTCGATGGACAGTTGACAGTTGACAGTTGACAGTTGACAGTTGACCGCTGACAGTTGACCGCTGACAGTTACATAGTACGAGCATCAAACTGTTTATGCTAAAGAGTCCTAGCATATATCGATTCTATTCTATATATTTATCTCAATATCGGTAGTGGCGGTTGCTATATCGTTCCGTACAATTATCGCCATCCAAGAGCGATCGACTTACCAAACAGAGCCATTCTTCAATCTAAAATCTAAAATCTAAAATCTAAAATCTAAAATTCATTGACGGCGGCCCCACAAGCCGCTACGCTGTGAAATTAAGGTTGCTTTGCTCGAAGAGGAAGCAGCCAGCGTCGCCCGAAAATCTAGTTGCACTGTCCAAAGCTGCTGTAACAGCTAAGGACAGCTAACCGCCAAACTGGGATGAGCAGTATGGAGGCTAATCGAGGATAACATTCTCTGTCGCCGCCCTGCCTTTTGTTAGTATGCGGGGCGGCTGGGTTTTTGGGTTTTCCTCACCAGAAAAACCAAAAACTAGGAGACCATATTATGTCACAGGAATTTTTGCCTGACGATAACTCGTCCGTTAGCGAAGCCCTCGAAGAGGATCGTCCAAATGACGACTTTGAATCGGAACAGGAAGTCTTGCAGATAACCGTTTTCGGTTCCCACAAAGCCGTTTTAGAAACCATCCACACGTTGTACCGGCTGGGATTTGCAGCCGTCGGCGATTGGAGTCCTCCGCAGCGAGGGTCAAAACCAGGACAAGTGATTAGTGTACTGATTAAGCGATCGGGCAAAGTCTAGAAATTGGGCGGTCTTCATCTTTTTGTGCGGGCTAGAAGCCCACCCCACAATATTTTAAATAAACCCAATTGTGAAACAGGCATCTTGCCTGTTTATCCCCCAATTGTGGCACAGGCATCTTGCCTGTTTCTCCCTCAATTGCGGCCCAAAAGATTTAACTTTTTGTGCGGGCTAGAAGCCCACCCCACAATATTTTAAATAAACCCAATTGTGTAACAGACATCTTGCCTGTTTCTCCCTCAATTGTGGAACAGGCATCTTGCCTGTTTCTTCCCAATAGTGGAACAGGCATCTTGCCTGTTTCTCCCCACAATTACGCAATGACTATCTTAAGTAAACCGTATTGATTTATAGCCTTTCTCAAAAAGATGAGGTATGACTGACAGCTTACATAACCCTTCAACTAAGAGGGCTCAAGCCCAACAACGTACCTCATATGAGAGCTAGATCCGCTATAACTGTTTCTCCCCCATAGTGGAACAGGCATCTTACCTGTTTCTCCCCGACAATTACCAAGGACTGCCGATCGTACTAAAAGCGGCCCAATAATAAGGATGCGATAAATTTTTGCTCTCAAGTTTGGGGATAGACGGCGGCAACGGAGTTTCTCCCCTAGAACTTCGCAGTTGCCCATTTTCGATGGTGACTTTACCTTTAATCGCAGCAATTTGTGCTTGCCTGAGAGCTTCAGCTTTAATGATTGGAGGATCTTGAGGTTTGCTGATTTTTAACTGCTGGTAAAACTCTGTCATCAGCGCCAGAGTCCCCGCATCTGACACATACCACAAACTGGCGAGGGCAGATTTTGCTCCCGATTGCAACGCTAAGCCGCCAAATCCGAGTTCTGCTTCTTTGTCTCCCGAGGCAGTTCTACAGGCGCTCAATACTAACAGTTCCAGTGGCGGATTGTTCCATTTCAAATCTCTCATTTGAGATAATCTGAGTTGGTTATCCCAAAATTGAATGTAGGAGTTATCTGGGCTTCCGGGGCGGAATTCCGCGTGAGTCGCCAGGTGGATGATGCCGTATCTTTGTTGCAGTCGCTGCGATTGCAAGTTAACGATGGTAAAATCTTCGTTGATAAAGGATTGACCTGGCCACTGTCGGGCGATCGCACTTAATTCTAACGGAACAGCCGGTAGCGGTTGTTTGTTCGCGGTTTCTGAGAAATTTTCTGCTCCCATTGCTAGGACGTGGGAGTTTCTGAGATCGGCGTAATTGATGTCTATCAGCTTGAATGCCGGAATCCGCGACATACTGTATTTTTCGATCAAAAATTGCTTTCCGTCGTGCATTGCTGCTAGGGGTACCGTTCGCAAACCTTCGCCGACGCAGAACAGCAAGGTGTCAATTTTTGCTATTTTCAAGTCTGCTTCTAGCGGTGCAATTATCCATTGATAAAGTTGTTGAGCTGATTCTAGATAGCTGGTAGTATTAATTTGTGCTACTTTGGTGATTTCGCTGGTAAATGCTTGGACGACTGGCACCAGTTTGTCTTTTTGGGCTGAGGGGACGCTGCGGTTAATTGGCGGGCGATCGGGCAATATTAAGATTAGTTCTAGTTGGTCTGTGCGCGGGATGGCGTAAATTAAAGCTGGTTTTTTCTTAGTTTGAACTGCTAGGCGGGAAAGAGTTTTTGATATTGATTGGGCGGTTTTTTCGCGGGCGGCAAAGTCTTGTTCAAAGTATGTTTGATAGTCTTCTTCCCAGTCTTTTTCGATTCTGGTGACGGCTTCGGTGAGGTTTCCGCGATCGAGAATTTGTCTCATTTCTTGCCCGTTAAGTCCGCCTGGTTCTGGCTTTTGGGCAATGGTAGCGAGGTTCGCGGTGCTCCAGCAGAAAAGTATGGCTGTCAAACAGTAAAAAATAGCTCTTTTGATTTTTTTCTGAGTTGCGTGTTTTTGACGGTGCTGCTGGGATTGGTAGTGCATGGTTTTGGGGCGGTTAGACCATTTTCGATTTGCGATTAAAGAATTGGGAATGATGGTTAAAATCGAATTTTTTGAAACAATAATAACGGCTTATTTGACTGCTGCACCACTCTGGATCGTAAAAACCGTTGGTTCGGAGTGCGATCGTCCTGCTCGGTTGCCGATCGCGCTTCCTGTAAATAATTAACTCTGCTGGCGATCGCGATTATAGCATTCTTTGTAAATTATGCAGAAGTTTTGCATAAAAATCGCAGATCCCGACAGATAGGCAAATAGAAGGCATTGCAGGGGATATGGCGGCTCCGACAGCCGGCGCACCAGTCGCTCTGGGAGCATTCGCTCAACCCGGCGGCCTGCATAGCTGGTTGGAGACTATTTTTCTGAGTAACCTTGGAACAAGAGATGCCTACTAAGGACGAAATTGACGATCGGCTCAAACAGCTAGCTATAGCTGCCCAAAATCACCAGCCTAAAACTTTAGGGCGACAGAAAGCTGTGACCAGATTAGTGATGGAAATTGAAAAATATAAAATCATTAACTGTCCGCAGAATAAGAATTTTTCCTACGCAATTTATCAGGAGATTTTGCTGGAAGCCAAACAGGAACTGATGTTTCGCATTTCCCGGGAAATTCACAACTACCGACCTGAAAAAGAGGTCAGCCAGTGGGTAAATTTCTTGATAGTTAAATGTTTTCAAGAAACCACCCCTAAAGTTATAGGTAGGAAAGATTTACCAACTGTATACTACGGAGATATGGAACCCGTTTTCAATCAAATGGAAAAGCAGCAGGTCGAACATGAATCTTGTCCAATTGCAGCAGGTCTAATCGAGATGATTGAAGAAGATCCGGGCGATATTTTTCAAAACGAAGTGATGAGAAAGCACGCCCACGTCAACTTTAAATTGTTGCTGGTCAAGAGAGTGATAGAAGATGCAAGCTTGCAGCAAATCTCCGAAGAGTTAGGAGTAAGTATTTCAAGTTTGAGCAGTTTTTACCAGAGGTCTTTGGAGAAATTCACGCCCAGATTCCGAGAATACTTGTAGGACATTCAAAACCCAAAAGCAGAGATGGATCATGAATAACACAGAAGTTGATTTAGTTTTGACAATACCGATCGCCCCAGCAGCCTACCGCAGCGCTCAAACCCTTGCACAGCAACAAAGTGACCGGGGGAAAGCCAAACAGGTTTATCTCAATGCTTTGGCTGTGCACGCAGTCGATTTGTACTTTCAGTGTATGGAAATAGATACGGATTTGGCTGCCAGCAATATTTGGAATCCTGCGATCCAGAAATTCATGGATATTGCGGATTTGGATGTCAAAGGTATTGGCAAGCTGGAATGCCGTTGGGTAAGCCCTGGTGAAGAAGGTGTCTCGATTCCGGCAGAAGTGCGATCGGACAGAATCGGTTATGTTGCTGTAGAGATCGGCCAATCTCTCGAAGAGGTGAAGTTGCTGGGATTTGTCAAAAATGGCGATCGAGAAAAAGTTCCTCTTAGCGACTTGGAGTCGATCGACAACCTGCTAGAATACTTAGACGAGCTCAAGCCTGTAAATCTGAGTCAGTGGTTGCACAATATTGTCGGTAGCGGTTGGCATACAGCCCAAACACTGTTCGAGTCAAAACCAGAATTGCAGTTTGCTTTCCGAAGTCCCCAAGTAGTCGAAAAAAGTGCTTCAGCAGATGTGCACGTACCAGTCAAGCGAGGCAAATTACTCAACTTAGAGTGGGGAAAAGAGCAAGTAGCTTTATTTGTGGAATTGATGACAACCGATGAACCAGATATCGATATTTCGGTAGAGGTTTATCCCACAAACGGTCAAACTAACTTGCCCAACGATTTGCAGTTGATGGTGCTGGATGATGAAGGTGAACCTCTGATGCAAGCTAGAGCAAATAAAACGGAAAATTTGCTCTTTGAGTTAAGCGGAGAACCGGGAGAGCATTTTAGTGTCAAGTTGGCTTTGGGCGATTTCAGCGTGACTGAAAATTTTTTGATCTAATTGTCACTTATCAAGAGGGGGTGTGAATTATGGATAAGTTAATTGTTTTGAAATTAGACGGAGATTGCGAAGAAGGTTTTCGCTGCACCATAAAAATTGGGAAAAATAATCAATTTCCCTCTACGGACTTTACGGAAAGTAAAACATTGCCAGCCAACCCGCAAATAGCAGCTTTTGAAGAAGAACATTGGCGGGAAAAATATCGAGCTATGGGAACAAATTCCCGGCATCACCAGGAAAATTTAGTGCATTTAATTTACCCTTTTTTGCACAAAGATGCCAAAAAAAATACTGCTGTGAAATCGACGGTGGCTAAAGGATTGTCTTTTCGTCGGATAAAACCGAAAAAGATTAATGCAAGAAGTCCTGTGAATGATTGCAAAGAGTCTGGGAAAAAACTTGTGTTGATGCTGAATGATTGGCTGAAGTCTCCTGAATTTGCTAGGGTAGATAGAATAATTGGGGACAATTTAAATCCAGATGAAGAGGCAAGGGTGCTGATTTGCACAAATGACAAACACTTGCACAAACTGCCTTGGAATCAGTGGGATTTGTTTGAAAGATTTCCGAAAGCCGAACCTTCGCTGAGTAAATTAAACTATGTAACACTGGAAAATCCTGGACAACCTATCCGCAAGTCTAAGGTAAGGATTTTAGCAATTCTGGGAAACAGCGCTGGGATTGATATCACGCAAGATAGGAAAATTTTGGAGAATTTGTCTCCCAATGCTGAGGTGAGGTTTCTAGTGGAACCGAAACAGGACGAAATTAACGACGAACTTTGGGAGCAATCTTGGGATATTATATTTTTTGCAGGACACGGGGAAACTGAGGACGATATTGGAAAAATATATATCAATCAAACTGATTTTTTGACAATTAATGAGTTGTGGTGCGGCTTGAGGAAAGCGGTAAAAAATGGTTTGCAACTTGCAATTTTTAACTGTTGCGATGGGTTGGGTTTGGCTAGAAATTTAGATGATTTTCAGATGATTCCGCAAATGATTTTAATGCGGGAGTTTGTGCCGGATTTTGTGGCTCAAGAATTTTTAAAGTGTTTTCTTAAAGAGTTTGTGGATGGCAAGTCTTTGTATGCAGCAGCGGGGGAAGCACGGCGGCGGTTGGAGACTTGGGAAAAGGATTTTCCTTGTGCTAGTTGGTTGCCTGTAATTTGGCAGCATCCGGCAGCGAAGCCTGCGGTTTGGAACGATTTTTTGCTGGCGCCGGATTCGCCTGCTGTGGCCCAGGATTTGACTTTGCTTCCCACGTCTGGGAAAAGACCGCCGGTTAATGTTTTTTCGCGTTTGAAGTCGGTGATTTTGGCGAGTGCGGGCTGTACCCTGGCTGTGATGGGAACGCGCTCTCTGGGGGTTATGGAGGCGCTGGAACTGTCAATGCTCGATCGACTAATGAGCCAGCGCGAACCGGAATTAATCGACAATCGGTTGCTGGTTGTGGAAGTGACAAACAAGGATGCCGAGAAGTACGGCTATCCCCAAACGGATGCTACTTTAGCAAAGGCGATGGACAAATTGCAGCAGTTTAAACCTATAGCAATTGGTTTGAATATGCACCGAAATGTGGCAAGGGAGCCAGGAAGAAAAAATTTAATTTCCCTATTTGATAGCAATCCTAATATTATTACTGTATGCAGTTATGGTTCCAATGATATAAATTACGATCCGCCGCCAGAATTGTCTAAGGCTAAATTAACCAATCAACTTGGTTTTAGCGATTTGACTCCGGATGAATTGCGCCATGAAAAAGGTAGCAGTATTCGCCGTCAATCTCTTTCCTATAAACCAAATCTTTCTAGTTTTACTAACAAGTGTAAAATTCCCACTAGCTTCAGCTTTCTGTTAGCTTTGCGTTTTTTGGAAAATCAAGGAATAAAATCACAGATAAGTAACAATCAAGAGTGGCGAATCGCTGATGTTACATTCAAAAGATTGGCTACTCGTACAGGAGGTTATCAAGATTTAAAGGCGCTAGTAAGTCAAATATTGCTCAACTACCGCGCCAACCCCAAGCCAGCTTTTAAAGTGACGCTTCAAGAAGTATTGGAAGGGAAAATAAACTCTGATTTAGTCAAGGGTAAAATTGTCCTAATTGGTCACACTTCGGAGGTTTCGAGGGAGGATTCTGATACTCCTTACGGTAAAATGTCGGGAGTTTGGATTCACGCTCACATGGTGAGTCAAATCCTCAGCGCTGTAATTGATAAAAGGCCGCTTTTGTGGGTTTTGCCGCAATTGCAAGGGATACAGTGGGGAGATGCTGTTTTTGTGTGGTTGGTGGCTGTGACGGGCGGGCTGTTGGTTTGGCGGGGTCGATCGCTCTTGGTGTTGGCGATCGCTAGCGGTGCTATGATCTGTGTGCTGTACCAAGGTTCTTTGGTAATTTTGACTTTCGGTGGCTGGATGCCTTTGGTTCCGGCGGTTGTGGCTTTAGTTGCGACGGGTGGTATCTTGTTTGTGTACGATCGATCTTAATTAGCCTCGGCGGCTGAAATTTCGGAGAAATGTCGGCGGTTGAAACCGCATCTATACAAGCAAATTCCGAACTCAGAGGGACTGGGAGAGAAGAGAGCTTTTATGTGTAAAATGCAATTGCAGTTAGTTTTGGGTTTAATTTTGGCGATCGATTCTGCGTCAGCGCTGGCAAATCCGGCACATCCAGCTACTGTAGTAGAAAATAATTTGGTCAAAAATCATCGAATTGCGATCGCACAAAACGCCAAACCCCAGAGAAAGCCGGATATAAAAACACCAATCACACCACCAGACAAAAACACGAAACCCGGGGCCGGATCGAAAGTATCAAAAACACCTAACACACCTCCCGATTCTAATACCAAACCTGGTGGACTCGACCCTTCTAAATCATGCAAAAGAACCAATAAGGTAATTGCTCAACCCCTTTAACAAGAAGACAATATAGACATTAGATAAAGGAATGGAAAAACTCCCCGACTTAAAACAACTATCGAGCGAGGCAAAAGAAGCCTTGATAGTAGAGCTATGGGAGAAAATCCAAAAACTCAGCGCAATATTAGACACCTACGAACCAAAACCCGAGCCAGAGCCATCTCCCAAAAAAACTCTTCAAAATTCCAGCACTCCACCTTCCAAAGGATTCAAGCCCAACATTTGTACCGACGCTCTAGTTGAGCAATTACAACGGCAGCTTATTTTGAGAAATAGCGGCAATTGATTCCCCTGCGATCGCAAATCCCGCCTTGATTTCAACACCCTCGATCAAATCCTGTGGCATATTTTTAAAGACTCCAACCCAAAAATAAATCTAACAATCAATACAGTTGAACCTGAAGCAGCGGAAATTCGGGATTGAGATCGAACTCTCACCGTAAATTTTTCAATAATTGCTTTTTATGTCCTATGTCTTTAGGTTGTAAATTAAGTTGCAACAATCAAATTTAACTAGCGCTATCACTGGGAGCAAAGTATGGCAAGCCTCGTGGTAGAGTTCGGCTAAGTCGATATTTTGGGTGGCGACAAGTTGGCGGCGGTATATTTCAGTTTTGGATCGCAAAGTAAATAATTTACACTCTTGAAAGTGGGACGGGCGGGACGCCCATCCCACAAGAACCATCAATAAGTTATTTAATTCTCATTCCTTTGCTGTTGACTTGATTTGCGATCGCACCAACAATTTTCGATCTGATAGGTACTTGTACGGATTACGAAAATAGTGTTAAGGCTACTAATCAAACCAACTTTCTCACTTTTTATACTCATCTTTGTTAATTGTGGCACGGGCGTGTCGCCCGCGAGCCATCGGCAGTTAAAAACTCCAAAATTTATGGTACTTTTTCCGATCGAGCAACTAACTGTGATATATATAACTCACTTTTCCTAATTTATATGTAATAATACTTAATTAGATAAATAATTTTACACTATGCGGTCGATCGCCAATGTTAGCTATCGACAACCCAAACAGAATCGATGCCAAATTAAAAACAACATTTCCAGCTCCCTCAATGAAAATAGCCGCGTGTGGCAGTTAATTGCAGTAAATTCAAGTCAGGGATTGATAAACAGATTGAATTTCCAAATTTACACACGATTTTCATATAAATTGACAAATTTAGCCAAACAAATTAATTCTAAACTGTTAGAATAGCTAACAGTTAGTATTACTGCAATTGCGGTGCAGAGCGAATACCTGTACTGTCTATAAAGCAAATTAGCGATCCGTCCATAATTAAATGCCCGAGTCGCCTATACTTACTTACACCCCCCTGGGAAAAGTAAACTAAAAACCTAAATAAGTCACTGAAGCACCCTCCGAGCAAGTGCAGGAGCTTCACAGAAAGCCTCTGTTGACGCCAAGGTTTTTTTACTCAAACATGAAATTTGATTTGTATGCTGCACCAACCGAGCATCCCTTTTGCTCACGCCACCTTGCTGAGTACAGCAATGGTGGAGATTTTTCAGGGGGAAGAAAGATGAATTTGGAACAATCCTCTACAGGAATAACCCCCGATAGCTGCGCTGCGGCAGTAGTGGAAATCATTCCGCTGATTGTGGGGTCGATTCGAGCCCAAATGCGAAATCAAGGAGAACCCTTTTTATCGATATCTCAGTTTCGCAGTCTTATGTTTCTTTACCGCTATCCAGGTTCTTCTTTATCCAAGTTAGCAGATTATTTGGGGGTAACTCGACCGACTGCTTCTGCAATTTGCGAGCGCTTGGTTCAGGAAAAATTTGTAGACCGCAAAGAACATCCTCAGGAACGGCGAGCGGTGGTGCTGAAACTGACAGAAACTGGTCGTGCGAGGCTCGAAGAAATTCAAGCGCTCACCTGTAGCAATATTTCGCCAATGTTCGAGGATTTGTCTGAGGAGCAGATGGAGAGCGTTTTAGCAGGATTGACGTTACTCAGAGAGGTGTTTGACGGCAAATCTAACGATCGGTAAAACCTCATATACATCTATTTACTGTTTAATCTGTGACATATAGGTTGTAGGGTACGTAGTCCGCACCCTACAGCTTTTTAGTTGACCTATAGCCCAATACGGTTCATTTAACACTCCTTATACTTGGATATCCCCCTCGCATCCCCGTTAAGAAGCAGGATGGTTTTATAGTCATCACAAAAATTAGGTACGTAGTTGGGCTTGGGCCCTCTTTATCCATAGGCCTAAAGAGGGCTTAAGCCCAACTACGTACCTTGATTAGGAATAACAATTTAATAACTTAAGCAATGTTTGCTCGTTGCTCGTTACCAGGAAGAGCCTAGTAATGCAGATTCGGAGGCTCTGCTTCCCTTTACCTTGCCGCTTATGGAGATAGAGGATAGTTATTACATAATTTACTTTTTGGCTGAATTTAACAGCTTTGCTAAAACGTTTCGCGTTATCTGCTGAGCTCCGGCATTTAAAACAGGCGATCGCAACTGCGGCGCATTGTAATCGTCCAATCCCCACGCCCACTGCATCGAACCAGTCGCGAATACTTTCGCCCCCGAATCTGCTGTATAAACCGTCATATCAGCATAGCGAGTTCCGCCGCCGTGAGGGTATGGAGAATGCCCGACCCGAACTATATTTTTCGGAGCATTGCCAAACATTCGATCGACTTCATAACCCAACAGTCCCGGTAACTTGTCGCCCTGTTTTAACTGAGTTTTTTCCAGCAGCCAATCCGGGGCATTTTTATCAATCACAATATCAGAATTAACTTGAAATGTCTCGTACATAACACCTATTAAAGCATCTTCTGGACTTCCGATAGAGTGGTCTCGCCAGCGAGTTGTTACTAAAGAATTAAGTGCTGGCGATTTATTGTAACTTGTTGCTATTTGAGTGCTTTCTAGTTGCTCTGTTCCATAGCTTAATTCCCCAGTATTAGCTATTTTTACTATCGAATTAACGGCGCCTAATTCTTTTTGCAATCCACCCATAGGGTCTAAATCTGCCATTTCTTTATAAGCAACCACAGTTCGGTTTACTTCCCCAGTAATTCGGCTGGGTTCTAGGCGGATCTGCCAATAGCAAATATTGGAACCAAAAAATCCGATGCTGACGCCTTCATCTCTAGCAGCTTCTATATTTTCTCGCATATCTCGCGACCAGTATTCGTCGTGACCGACGGACAAAAATGCTTTGTGAGACAACAGCAACCGGGAGTTAAAATGCGTGTCAATGTTGGTGGCATAGGTAACATCGTAGCCTTCTTTTTCCAGCCACCTGACCATATTGTATTCCCAACCAGCGCTCGAAGTTCTCCTTTTTGGCTGAAAATTTGTCAGAAATTCCCCCGCACCTACGCCGTAAGCTGCTTTGCGGTTGGGACTCATGGCGTAGGGCCGATTAAACGAAACCTTGTAAGCTTGTTTTGCCATGCTGTTCCAGCGGTAAAGGGATTTGTGACCCCAATTGTTGTACGCTTGGAAAGTGGTAACGCTGGATTGAAATAAAATGTCGGATTTGCGATCGTCATCCCGCACTATAAAGATAATATAACTTTGTTTCCCGCTGATACTGGCAGTGAGTTTAGCTAAATAAATGCCGCTCGTCCAGTCGGAAGGGCGATCGGGAATTCGCAAAATATACGGGTCTTTCCAATCGCATTCTATCAGTCCCGATGCTTCATCTTCTCTCGGCGGAGGCTGTCTGATTCCCTTCCGCACAATTGGGTCATTCATCCGGCGGCCACCGAGTCCATTATACCATCCGGTGCGGAATATTTCTATGCTATAATTCGGTTCTTTAGTGTTGACAAATAACTTAATTTCGCCGCCGAGATTGACGCTGGTCAGAGAGGCATAACCTTCGATTTCTCGCTTCGTAGCAGGATTTTCTAACTCCCAGTCTGGGGTTCCGGGTTTTTGGTTTTCTCGGGCTGTGAGATTGGTGCCGATAGCACTTTTTGCGATATTTGAATAGTCTTGAGAATGTGCTGCGCTGTTAGACAAAAAAGGGGCGGCTAAGCCAAGTGAGAAAGCTTTCAGAAACTCTCGGCGGCGCAATTTCGACAATAGTTTAACTGTCACTGGTTTAAGTCTATGAATTTTAGGTGATAGATTGTACGGTTGGGTTTGGGTGTATCGGGCGTAACAATACTTTACAATAGCCCTGGAAACATCATACCTGAGATAGATTAATTTGCGATCCTCTTCGAGGGCTTCGCCAACGCGCGATCGTCCTACTCCGACTGAGTGATTTGTCTGAATTTTTCTTCACATATAATGTATTAGGTCTTATGATGTATGCCTTATGGCGTATGTCCCATCACCGAACAGTTTTAGATAGAAAAGCCGATTTGAGATGTTTTTAGGTACAAGTCCCCGGAAGCATCCGCGAATCGCCTCTAAAATCTAAAATCTGAAATCTAAAATCGGATGATTTATTTGTGTGAACCAGCTTTATGAGTGAATCAACCAATCCACCGCTATCTCCACCAGTTTCTCGACGAACCGCCCTCAAATTCCTCGGAGTCGGTGCCGCAGGCGGGCTGCTGGGCTACTCTCGATTGTCCAAGCCCGAACCCGCCATTTTTGTGCAAGATACTCTTGACTTGCCGCGAATGCTGAATAAACCCAAAACCGTTGCAGTTGTCGGCGCAGGATTAGCAGGGCTCGCCTGTGCTTACGAACTGAGTCAGCGGGGTTTCGCCGTGACGCTGTTGGACAAATCGCCCCAACTCGGCGGTAAAATTGCTAGTTGGCCGATACAAGTCGGCAACGAAACCTTTATGATGGAACACGGTTTTCACGGTTTTTTTCCGCAATACTACAACCTCAAAAGTGTGGTCAAAGAACTAGAAATTACCGATAACTTTGTATCTTTAGAATCCTACGCCGTTGTGTTTCGAGACGGCAAATACCAACCAGAAGTTTTCCGTCCCAACCATTCAGCTTTCCCCTGGAATATCGTTGATTTGGGGATATCTTCTCCGAATAGGCTCAAGTGGGGAATCAACCTGACAAAACCCGCTCACTGGCAAGTTTTTCGGGAAATCGGCGGTTTTCAAACTCAAAAAAGTTTCGCTCGCCTCGACAACATATCAGTTGCCGACTGGGTAAAAGGTGAATTCCCGCGCGGACTTTACGACTTGTATTTTCTGCCTTTTGCCAAGTCCAGTCTCAACGCTCCCGACGAATTGAGCGTAGGAGAATTAATGCAATTCTTCCACTTTTACTTTTTCGGAAATCCAGAAGGTTTGGCCTTCAACGGCACGCGGCAAGATATGGGCACGAGTTTGGTGCAGCCGATTGCCAGATCCATTGAAAGTAAAGGTGGCAAAGTATTGACAGATGTCGCAGTTAGCGGAATTCACTGGGAAAACGGTCAGATTGATTCTTTGACTTATCAGTCTGGAGACGTGCAGAGTAAAGTACCTTTTTGGGTAAAGCGAAACGCGCTGTTAACTGACAGCAACTCTACGGAATATTTCGGCGCTGGCGACAGCGTGTTTGCCGCCGCACCCGGAGGAAAAGAGGCAATTTCTCTGAGCTGTACTCACCAAGGCTGCACGGTTCAGAAACAAAATGACGGTCAATTTCACTGTCCTTGTCATGGGGCAGTTTTTGATGCTGATGGGCGAGTTGTGAGCGGGCCTGCTCAACGGGATTTGCCTCGATTTAAAGTAGTTGATAAAAAATCCGATGAGATACAGTTAGCCACCGCTCCTAATAAGTCGCAACCGCAGAATGCAGGGGAAACATTGAAGGCTGATTATTATGTATTTGCGGCGGATGTTCCGGGGATGCAGCATTTGTTTAGTTTGGCCAGCGGTGAGGTGAATCCGCAGGTGCAGAGCCGAATTGAGGAATTGAAAATAGCCGATCCGTTTGCGGTTGGGCGTTTTTGGTTCGATCGCGATTTTGCCTGGGAACACAGCAATTTTAGTTCGCTTTCCGGCTACAAACTGACTGACAGCATCACACTTTACCACAAAATCCAGGATCAGTTCATCGAGTGGCATCAGAAAACTGGCGGTAGCGTAGTGGAACTGCACGCTTATTGTTACAAGGAGAAGGAATTCCCCAACCAGGAAGTTTTGCTGGCTACTTTTGAGCAAGAATTGTATGAAATTGTACCGGAATTAAAAGCAGCAACTCTGCTGCACCGGGAGTTGGTAAATCAAAAGAATTTCTCGGGCTATCCGCCCGGTAGTTATGCGGAAAGGCCGGAGACTTGCTGCGCTGTTCCCAATCTGTTGTTTGCGGGAGATTGGGTAAAAATGCCTTTTCCTTGCGGTTTAATGGAAAGGGCGGTGAGCAGCGGTTTGTTGGCAGCTAATGCTATTTTATACCAGGAGGGTTTGCAGAGGCGATCGCTCTTGACGGTGAATCCCGAAGGCGTGCTGAAAATCTAAGGTTTGCAGCGGGGCGGATTTTCAATCGTGTCCGCACGAACAAAAACTGGTTCGTAGTGAGGACTTTAGTCCTCAGGAGAAGAAGGACTAAAGTCCTCACTACGAACCTTAACAGTCATCGGTTCGTAGTGAGGACTTTAGTCCGCATCCATAGAAGGACTAAAGTCCTCACTACGAACCTTTTTATTTTATTTCGAGTTAAATTAGCACACAAAACATTGGTTTATGGCTAAAAGAATCTGGTGGCAAAAACCGCAAATCCGCACCGACGAAGAACAGCAATTGCACCGAAAAGTTAGCTGGCTGGAACTCTTTTTTGACCTGGTATTCGTAGTTATTATTGCCGAATTATCGCACAATTTGGCGATCGATGTTTCTTGGGTAGGCGCGGGTAAATACATCTTGCTATTCTTGCCCGCGTGGTGGGTTTGGATCGGTGCAACTTACTATAATGAGCGGTTTGAGACAGAAGGAATTGAAAATCGATTGTTTACGTTTCTCCTAATTTTGGCTGTAGCGGGATTGGCGGTATTTTCCCACCACGGTTTAGGAGAAACCTCTGTGGGTTTTGCCTTATCTTACGTATTTGCGCGATCGATCGTAACTGTTCTCTGGTGGCGTGCTGGTTACCACGAACCGAGTTTCCGCCCAACTGCGAAACGGTTTGTCATTGGTTCTAGTATTTCGATCGCCTTTTTTATCTTATCCGTTTTCGCACCTCCCCCAACACGTTTTATCTTGTGGGTAATTGGCTTATTTGTAGATATCAATACCCCGATATTTACCCTCAGACACCAATCAAAACTCCCCCAATTTAGCAGTTCCAGACTTCCCGAAAGATACGGACTATTTATGATTATAGTTTTGGGGGAAGCCGTAGTCAGCGTAGTTCAAGGATTAGCCGCCAAAGAACACTTTGAATTCGCCCATGCCATCACTGGAATTCTGGGAATGACGCTGATTTTCGGTATATGGTGGATATACTTTGATTTTGTCGCTCGCAGGCCTCCAAAACCTGCAACTGGTTGGGTATTTGCTTGGGGATATTTGCATATGCCGCTGGTAATGTCGGTGACGGCAACGGCGGCAGGAATCAACAATGTAATTGCCTCGAAAGCAACAGTGCTGCCTTTGAACGTGCGGTGCTTAATTTGTGGTTCTTTAGCGATTTCTTTAGCTGTGATTGCTCTACTAGAAACCACTTTGCGCCGAGATGAGGACGAACCCGCTCACCCGATATGGAGTCCTGCCTTAAAGTTAGCTGCGGCGGTTGTGACACTAATTGTAGGTCTTTTCGGAGGATTAGGAGCGATCGCTCTCCTGAGTTTGTTGGTAATATTACTAGCAATTCAGATGAGTTACGGTTTGTGGGTGTGGTTTCGCTGAGGAGAAAAGTCAGAGCTTGGGAACAAAAAAACATCCGCGTGGCTTTGGGTGCATCTGCGGGTAAAATGTTGAATGAGTATAAAGCAAGAATAGATGCTGAAGAGTAACTGGAAAATCCCCAATAAATCTGTAACGTTTGATGATTTTGCAACAGAATACGATTTCGCTGCCACCTTGGAAAGCCAGAACGATTTTTTTACTAAAAATCTGTCTTCCAACAAAGGTACAGCATTAGATATTGGCTGCGGTTCTGGCATTCTGGCTTGGGAATTAGCTAAGTATTACGAGCGTGTAGTGGCGGTAGATTTATCAGCAAAAATGCTGGCTATTGCTAGTCAAAAACGCTCAGCCCCCAATATCGAATACATCCAAATGGATGCCAGTCAATTAGCGCTCGATCGCCAATTTGATTTAATAGTTAGTGCCGCCACTTTTCACCACCTACCCAACCTACCCGTCGCCCTCTCAGGCATTAAGAACTTGTTAAATCGGCAGGGTAAAATTGTCTTTTTAGATAATGTCTCGGAAGTCGAAACACCAGCCACCCTCGGCTACATTATAGGTGCAATTAGAGATTTTATTCCCGATTGTTCTAAATACGGATTTCGCGATGCTTCAAGATTGTTGAAATTTAGATTGTCGCCAAGCTGGTTGAAGCATTTAGCGAGCGACAGGTATTTGTCAGAAGGGAGATTTAAAAGAATTTACGGCCGTTGCTTTCCCGGCTGTTATTTTGTAAAATTGGGTTGTTCTATGGGCGTAATTTGGGAAAATTTGTAATGCAAAATAACGCGATCGGATCGATATCTGCAAGGGGAGAAAAAACTCACATCCGCGAGTTGGGCATTAATTTGGAGCAATGGTATGCAGTCGCCCGCAGCACAGAGGTACAGAGTCAGCCCCTAGCTGTGATATTGTGGCATCGGGCGATCGCACTTTTCCGCGACAGTACAGGCAAAATCAACGCCTTAGAAGATAGGTGCCCGCACCGACAAGTTAAACTCAGCCACGGCAAAGTTAAAGGCGATTTAATCGAATGCGCGTACCACGGATGGCGATTAAATGCAAGCGGAGAATGCGCCGAAGTCGATTATTTAGCAGAAAACCAAAAGCTACCTAACTGCAAAATTCGCTCCTATCCAGTCAAGGAGCAAAACGGTTTTATCTGGCTGTTTCCCGGCGACAAAACCCAAGCCGAAAAAATAGATTTATTGGATTTGCCCGAGTGGGAACATCTCAATTATATTGCCACAGTCTCAGTCATCGACTGTCAGGCACACTATTCATTTTTAATTGAAAATTTGATGGATATGTACCACGGACACTTGCACGATGATTGGCAAGCTTGGGCAAATCCGGTATTAGATAGTTTAGCAGAAGACGAGCATCAAGTAACAGCTCGCTATCAAGCACAAAGTTATTACAAAATAGATAAAATTTGGTCAATTTCCCAGTTATTTTTTAAGTCTCTGCGCCGACTGCACCCGGAACCGCTTGACGTGAGTTATGTTTACCCGCACTGGGTTTCAACATTGGGAAGCGACTTTAAGATTTACTGCTTAGTTTGCCCGGTAAGCGAGACAGCAACTCGCGCTTATTTAGTTCATTTTACCTCATTAAATGCGTTTTGGCGGCTGCACAAATTGCCTGTGTGGTTTCGCAAGTTTATCAAAGATAGTTGTTTTGGTGCTGCTCAAAAGTTATTAGATGGTTTGGTGCGGCAGGATGTGTTA
Source organism: Microcoleus sp. PH2017_05_CCC_O_A (assembly GCF_020738785.1). Taxonomy (NCBI): domain Bacteria; kingdom Bacillati; phylum Cyanobacteriota; class Cyanophyceae; order Oscillatoriales; family Microcoleaceae; genus Microcoleus; species Microcoleus sp. PH2017_05_CCC_O_A. Next base: position 36,931 of record NZ_JAEQCB010000062.1, read on the forward strand.
ATGATTGAGGAAGAACAGCAGGCTTTTTTGCAGAATTCGGAAAGAAAGAGTTACGAATTAAATCGGGCGTTGGGTAGCGTGCAAAAGTTGATGAGAAGTCAGGCGGAAAAAGAGTGATTCAGCCGCAGATTGACATCTGCGGCGCGACGAATGGAACCAGCCTGCACAGGCTAAGTTGAGAGTTCGCCTTTCCAAGCTTGAGCATGGTATTCTAGCAACAGGGAAAATTGACTTTCGGGAAGCAATTACCAACCATACCTAACACAGGAACCAAGCATGAACCGTGTCAGCATCAAGGGTGAACAACATCCGATTAAAAAAATCTTTAGCGATGACTTTATGTTCACCATTCCCCTCTACCAGCGTCCCTATGCTTGGACAAAGGAGGAAGCTGGGGAACTGCTGGAAGACCTGCTAACATTCTTGGGAGATGGTAACGAGACGATTGATGAACTCAACCCCTACTTTCTAGGCAGCATAGTTTTGATTAAATCGGAGCAGCCAGCCGCTGAAATTGTAGATGGTCAGCAACGTCTAACGACTCTCACCATACTACTAGCTGCTCTCAGGGCATCATTGCCAACAGAACACGCCAATGACTTGACCACTTTTCTATACCAAAGAGGCAGCTTGATTGCGGGTACTCCTAATCGTTACCGTTTGACTTTGCGCGAGCGAGATGCAGACTTTTTCAAGGAATATATTCAAAATGAAGGTGGTATTAACAAGCTCAAAGAGTTGAACAGTGTTGAGCTGATGGATAGTCAGAAGCTGATTAAAGAAAATGCACATTTATTCTTGCAACGTTTCCATGCAATAGGCGAACATTGCTGTATACGCCTTGCCCAGTTCATCATTACTCAGTGCTTCTTAGTAGTGGTTTCTACGCCTGACTTTGACTCTGCATATCGGATATTCTCTGTGTTGAACAATAGGGGATTAGATCTTTCTGTAACTGATATCTTGAAAGCTGACATTATCGGAAAAATACCCGAAAGTCAACAAGAAAAATATACTAAAAAGTGGGAAGATACCGAGGAGAATCTGGGACGCGAGTTATTCAAAGATTTGTTTTCTCATATTCGCATGATTAAGGAAAAGAAAAAACTTAGCAAGAGTATCCTTAAAGAGTTTCAAGAAAACATCAATCCTGCGGCTGGGCCTCAGCAATTCATTGATGAAATTTTAGCTCCTTATGCTAAGGCTTTTTCGGACATTTACAACTTAACCTATGAAAGCGAGGCGCGTGCACAGGAAATTAATCAACTATTTAAATGGTTAAACAAAATTGATAATTTTGACTGGGTACCACCTGCCATTCTCTACCTATCTCGCAACCGTAACCGTAATAACCCCGATAATTTGCTGCGTTTCTTTAGAGATTTAGACCGCCTTGCCGCAGGTTTAATGATTGTCCGCGCCAATATCAATGAGCGCATAGAACGTTACAGCAGATTGCTTACTGCTATTGAGCAAGAGGAAGATTTATTCAATGCCTATTCACCGCTCCAGTTTACTCCTGAAGAGTCAAACAATATCCTTAGAGTCCTCGATAGTGACCTTTACCTAATGCAAAAAATTCGTCGTTATGTTTTGGTGCGCTTAGATGCTGCTCTGTCAGAAGGTGAAGCATCTTACAACTTCTCCAACATTACTGTCGAGCACGTACTTCCCCAAAATCTAGGTGCTAATAGTGAGTGGATGAAGTGGTTTGCTAATCAGCAAGAGCACGCTCAATATGTACATCGTCTTGGCAACTTAGTTTTACTATCTTGTGCGAAAAACACTCTGGCACAAAATTATGATTTTGATGTAAAAAAACAGAAGTATTTCACCACTAAAACAGGTGTTTCACCCTTTGCACTTACTACCCAAGTGCTGCGGGAACAGGAATGGACGCCAGAAGTAATCGCTCGACGACAGAAAGAGCAGATTAATGTTCTCAAGAATCTTTGGCGCTTATAGGATAATTGAATTGGATATCAAATTGCTATTATCTGTCCATCAGCACAAAAGCCAGAGCTAAAATTAACAATCAAACCAGAAATTGCTTCGGGTGCATCTGGCGCAAGGAAGAGGGCGAAGCATGACCGCATATAAGTTATTAGTTATCATCTCCTATTTTCTGCGGTCATGCTTCACCCCTACGCATATATTCGCTTGCATTGAGATGCACCCATTGCTTCAAGATTGAAAGCTAAAATCAAAGGAAAAGTTACTCATCCATAAATTAAAATAGAACCCTGTTGTTGGGTTCTCTTCTTGTTCTTGCGAACGAAACATGAAAAAAATTGGCGCGGCCTACACTGCTCTATCGAACAGTTCGGTCGTACATTACTGATTATAGCTTGCTTCTTAGCAGAAGGCAACCCATATTTCTAACTTGCCCGAAGGCTACACAGCCCAAAACCTACATCTGATGGCTCGATAGGATTGGTTACACCTCTGCTAAAAATCGCAATTCATCTGCGTTAATCTGCCCCTATCTGCGGTCAAAAAAATCTAAATCCCGCAGCACAAACCTTACTTTTTAGGCTGCTGCTGCTGGTAAACGCTGACAACTTTGTCCGCATAAGTAGCAGTGGCGCCACTTTTGCAAGCTGCGGATTCTCCTGTCATCCACCAGCAAGCGGCGCGGCGGATAGCGGTTAATTCATTGTTGCTGCTAGCTTTGTATTCGTCGCGCAGCAAATCGCCGACGATACAGGTAACAATTGTTTTGGCTTTTGTGGCGTCGGCTTCAAATTGTTGCGGTGTTAAATCTTGTTTGGTACAGAATTTTGCCCAGCGGGAAATATTATTCGGTAAAACTTGCCACTGACTGTACATTCCGTCATTTGCGGTTTGCGGCGGGGCGGCTTGTCGCAGCGCTTCTACGAGGGCGGAAACTTGCGCGTCGGTGACTGCGGCTGCGGCTGGAAGTGTTTGGAATCCGAGACTCACGATTAGGCTGCTGAGTAGTAGATTGGTTTTTGCGATCGATTTAAAGTTCATTTACAACTCCCTGTTTTAATCAAAGTTTCCTGCACAAGGTTTACCTGAAAGGCGATCGAATGCCTCTATCTAAAGTATGATTTGCTTGGGGAAGGCGGTGGCGATTCCCTACGGGATAGCTACGCTTCACAGCCTTATTATAGAAATTGGCAAAGAATTAGGATAAAATTGTGGAAGTACAACCCAGGGAAATTACAAGTTACGGTACATCAGATGGCAAATTTCCTTTCGACGAGTGGCTTGATTCCGTTCGCGATCGGAATGTCAGATTTAGAATCAAGTCTAGGCTTGACCGAGTTCAACAAGGCAATCTCGGAGATATCAAGTCAGTAGGAGAAGGAGTTTTTGAACTCAGAATTAATTATGGCCCGGGCTACCGCGTCTACTTCGGACAAGTTGGGTTGACAGTGGTGGTCATCCTGGTAGCCGGAGATAAAAGCACTCAAGAACAAGATATTCGACAAGCCATAGCATACTGGAAAGATTATGAAAGACGTGAAAGCACCGACAAGTCATAGCTACCGCGAGTACCTCATTGAATCTCTCAAAGAGGCTGAAGAAGCTGCTGGTTACATCGGGGCTATTTTGGAAGAAAAAGATCCTGAACCCGCACTTTTGAGAAATGCCATCAGAAATGTGATTGAGGCTCGAATCAGGATGAATGCTCTTTCTGAGTCAGCAAAAGAAGTTCACGAAAAACTCGACAAGATGCTGACTGAAAGCGGCGGTTCTGAAATTTACAGTTTGGTAGAATTGCTTGAAGCTTTAGGGTTTAAACTAGAAATTACGATCGCAAATATTGAGTTGCCGGCCGAGTCGGAATCAACAACTTTTGTGGAATCAGAATTATGCCCGGAACCAGCAAATTTATAACCAGTTGGAAGTCGATCGCATTCTGTGCATCGGTCAAGGCGGGTTTATAGATATTGTGAATGTGAATCAAAGATTTTTTGTGAATCCGCCCCTACAAATATGGTCGTTAATTCACCGAGAATCATATCACCGCTCTATCGCAAAATCTAATAGTCGGTGAGCCATTTCTAGCTTGCTGCAAGGTGCAATTTCTACTTGCTTCCCGGCGGTATTAATTAATATTGCTTGATTGGTATTGCTGCCGAAACCAGCACCTATTTTATCGATCGGGTTTGCGGCAATTACATCCAGCTTCTTAGCCCGCAATTTCTCCACCGCAGGCTTGACAATATCCCCAGTTTGTGCTGCAAAGCCGATGAGTTTTTGGTGTGGCTGCTTCAAGTTCCCCAACTCTGCCACAATATCGGCTACAGGCGCTAACGGTAAAGAATTGGGGAGCGATCGCTTTGGCAATTTCTGATTACTGCGATCGACTGGTTTGACATCCGCCACCGCCGCCGCCATCACCGTCAAATCGGCATCGTGAAAGCATTCTAGCATCGCCTGTCGCATTTCTTGGGCGCTGGTAACTGCGATCGCCCGTACACCAGACAGCGACAATTCCCCAGTTATGCTGTGTACCAGCGTCACAGCCGCGCCGCGATGCAGTGCAGCTTGCGCCAAAGCTATGCCCATTTTGCCCGTGGAAGGATTGCCGATAAACCGCACCGGATCGAGGTGTTCTCGGGTTCCTCCCGCACTGATTAACACCCGCTTGCCCGCTAAATCTCGATCGCCCTTGGTATACAACAGCGACTCAATATGAGGCAAAATCTCATTAGGTTCAGCCATCCGGCCAACACCCGCGCGATCGCACGCCAGCATTCCCGCCCCCGGATTCGCCGCATGATAGCGCCGATAAGTCAACACTTCCCGCCAATTCCGCTGCACCGCCGGCTGTTCCCACATATCAGTATTCATCGCCGGCGCCAGCAAAATTGGGCAAGTAGAAGCTAAGACAGTATTAGTCAACAAATTATCAGCAAAACCCCCCGCCAAGTCAGGGGAGCAATTACAAAAACTTCCGCCCATTCTCCCAGTTGAATATGCAGCGGGCGGCCGTGATTTGCTTGCCAAAAATCCCGATCTGTAAAAGCAGGATGGCGGGAAAGAGTAGCAAAAGTTAAAGGCGTGACAAACTCGCCAGCCGCATCAGTAAGAATTGCTTTAACTTCAGCTCCTGCTTTTGCTAAAGTTGAAACTACTTCACAAACTTTGTAAGCCGCAATCCCGCCACTAACGCCGATTAAAACTCGTCTGCCATTCACCATAGGATTTTATATTTTAGATAGGGAGCATCTCAGTTTTGCATATAGTGCGAGCGTCCCCGCTCGCGAGTATTATACTGCTCGCGAGCGGGGA
>NZ_JAEQCB010000326.1:0-1652 GCF_020738785.1 Microcoleus sp. PH2017_05_CCC_O_A
AATTGATCTTAAAAAAATCAGAATGTTTGAGGATTGCATATCAGATGAAGGAAGATTTTAGGGAAATATATGAAACTAATTTAACTGTCAAAAAAGGGCAGGAAAAATTAAAAAAATGGCTAAATCATGCACGATTATTTTTTAGAGAATCTGCATCAACAATTGAGAATCATTTTGAAGGTATCTGCAACTACTTTGTTCATCGCACAACCAGTGGAGTGATGGAAGGAATTAATAATAAAATTAAGTTAATTATGCGACAAGGGTATGGCTTTTCTAATTTTGATAATTTTAGAAATCGCGTATTAGCTTGTTTCTTGCATTAGATAAAATTATCACCATAAGTTCTGGAGAGCCGGATACCATCGCCCACAAGGTGACTATCGGTGTGTAGATGCTTTGGTAGTAGGTGATTTTCTCTTTCGCTAGAAGCGAATAGACTAACTTTTCTGGCAGCAGTTTTTCCCAAGGTGAGGCAACGCTCTGTAAAAATTGTTGTTTGAGAATAGACGCACGATTTGGCATAATAAAGAGAGATTTTTTGATTTGTAAGGCAATGATCTATATATATATTGCCTTACAGATTTTTTTTTGGTCACTTTTTCAGTGCCATTTGACTAAAGCCCTCAATACAAACCAAAGTTTGTATCTTCAGTTAATTCTAAAAGGTTCGTAGCGAGGACTTCAGTCCTTCTTTCTTTAACTAAGATAGAAGGACTAAAGTCCTCACTACAAACCAAATTATATAGAGTCTGGCAAGAGGTATAATATTTACTGGTTGATACAAATAATCTCAAATCCCCAAATCCCAAATCCCAAATCGAATGAGTTACTGCCTAAACCCCAATTGTTCCAAGCCCCAAAACCCGGATGCAGCCAAAATTTGCCGAAATATCGGGCCATAAAGGCGATCGGACAAGGAGGTTTTGGCAGAACATTCCTCGCCGTTGACGAAGACAAACCCTCAAAACCCCGCTGCGTCATCAAACAATTTTTACCCACAGAAACCCAACTCATCCCATCAGCCAGCAATCGCAACAGCAAAAAAGCCGCCGAACTTTTTGAACAAGAAGCAATGCGATTGGATGAATTGGGAAAACACCCTCAAATTCCCGAACTATTAGCCTATTCCATCCAAGACAACCGACAATATGTAGTCCAAGAATTCATCGACGGACAAAACCTAGCACAAATTATAGCAACAGAAGGCACATTTACAGAAACTCAGATTCAAGAATTACTCAACAGCTTACTACCCGTCCTGCACTTCATCCATTCTCACAACGTTATTCACCGAGACATCAAACCAGGAAATATCATCCGCCGCGCCGATAAACAATTAGTTATAGTAGACTTTGGCGCTGCCAAAATTGCCACAGGTACAGCCTTACTCAAAACAGGAACCAGCATCGGCAGCCCCGAATACATCGCCCCGGAACAAGCCCGAGGCAAAGCATCTTTCACCAGCGATTTGTACAGTTTAGGCGTAACTTGCCTGTATTTATTAACTCAAGTTTCCCCATTTGATCTGTTCGATCCGGGCGAGGATGCCTGGATTTGGCGGCAGTATTTAAGTAACAACCCGGTGAGTAAAGAACTCGGGAAAATTTTAGATAAAATGATTGAAAATGCTACCAACCGCCGCTATCAAA
>NZ_JAEQCB010000063.1:0-22664 GCF_020738785.1 Microcoleus sp. PH2017_05_CCC_O_A
GGGCTTTAGCCCTCAGATAGCTGAGATATATTGTTGGGCTTTAGCCCTCAGATAGCTGAGATATATTGTTGGGCTTTAGCCCTCAGATAGCTGAGGTATATTGTTAGGCTTTAGCCCTCAGATAGCTGAGGTATGTTGTTGGGCTTTAGCCCTCAGATAGCTGAGGTATATTGTTAGGCTTTAGCCCTCAGATAGCTGAGGTATATTGTTAGGCTTTAGCCCTCAGATAGCTGAGGTATGTTGTTAGGCTTTAGCCCTCAGATAGCTGAGGTATGTTGTTGGGCTTTAGCCCTCAGATAGCTGAGGTATATTGTTGGGCTTTAGCCCTCAGATAGCTGAGGTATATTGTTGGGCTTTAGCCCTCAGATAGCTGAGGTATGTTGTTGGGCTTTAGCCCTCAGATAGTGATTATATAGTAAGTGAAATCGCCTCAAAAACTTTATTTACAGTTATACCTCATCTTTCGCTCGAAATGCTATAAATCACTTAACTTAACCTCAAATAGGCCTAGAATTAAGAAACCCGGTATTTCAAAGAAACCGGGTTTGCGATGTTCTATTTTTAATCGACTAAAATCAACAAAGCCATCTCTAAACTATTTTCCAATTACGCTGCATCGTGGACAGGAGAAGGTTCAGATTTTTTTTTGGTGAAGTGTGCGGGGAGTACAGATTGTCTGACACATCTCGATATCGATCGCAAATATCCCACTTCTGCTTGAATAGAATCCAGCGTAGAAAGACTGTCAACTAACTGCTCAAATTCATCAGCAGTAATTCCGGCACCCTTCAAGACTTCTTCGTTGAGCCGCCCGTACATTCCTTGCAGCAGGAGTTCGATAATCTCCGTGTAGTCACCAATTTCTGTTCCGTAACCTTGCAATTTCTTGGGATTGACTCCCCACTGCAAAATCTTTAACAACTCTTGGGGGGAACTCCATGCAAAAGAGGAAGCAATAACTTCTTTTTCTGCTGCGACTAGAGCGTGCTTGATTTCCACTTCCGGTAAATCTGGAGTGTTGATTAAGTTTTCCAAGTTTGACACTTGTCCATCTAACACGCGCAAAGAAAAAGGAGCTAATTCTACAGTTACCATGTCGCCAGCATCATCAATGATTCTAAAAGGATCTTCCAGAACATTAATTAGCAGATGGATGTCTGTAGGCTTGCTCCAGTCAAACTGTCCGAGGAAAAATGGTTCTTCGTATCCCGGTAAAAGTCCTTGAAAATAAATCGGCAGATTTTTGCCTGATTCAAGAATTTTATAAAGAGCAACTTCCAAGGTTTCTGTCGGCCACCCGAGATTGCTGACTGCGACAATTTTCAGTTTTCCGGGAACGGAGACTACCAGAGCGTTCAGCAATAAATGTACGGCTTCGACAAGATTTTGAGCGGTGACGTAGCGGTGGGGAGCATGAACGTTGACAGTTTTACTTTGCTCTACTTTTTTGGACATTTGCTCGCAGAACAAGCTATTTTCCAACATATGAGTAAAGCGAACCATCCCGTAAGTGACGTTTCCTGCTTGAGCTGCTTTGGCAAATTGCCATTCGGCAAACTTTTTGGAGGCTGCGTAAACTTCGGTTGTAAAGTATCGAGATGTTTTGCCTGTGGAAGAGAAGATGCAGTCTGCTACGCCGTATTCTTCGCATAGCTGGATGACGTGTTTGCATCCTAACAGGCTGGTTGTAACTGTTTCTCGGATTTTGATTTCAGCTAGTCCGGGTTGGCGTTGGGCTGCTAGGTGAAAAACAATCTCTGGTTTTTCTACCTCAAATATATGTTTCAGTGCCTCCCAGTTGCGAATGTCAACCGCATAGAAAGTTACTTCACCTTCTTTGTTAAAATGCGGGAGAGTTTCTCCGGGGTTTTGACATCGGGCTTTGTCTGCGGAAATGATTTTGGTTGCGCCTAATTCGATGAGTTTTTCGATTAAGAAAGCGCCGACGCATCCTTCTCCCCCGGTTACGAGAATGGTTTTTCCTTTGATTTTGCTGTTGACTGCGGATGCCTGTAGGTGAATTGTACGATCGCGCACGTCGGTAAAAGGTTCGCTTTCTAGTTGTCCGTCGGCTTGATAGGCGGTGATTAGCTGTGCGGTGAGAGTTTTTAGGGCTGCTAGGATTTCAGGATCTTGGGGTTCCGGGGAACCTGGGGGAACTAACCGTTGGATGCGATCGATTATTTCGGCTTTGCTAGCACCTTCAAACACTTCTGAGGGGTTAATTACACTTTTCACTGTTGGCTCCTTGAGATTCTAGAAATACGGTTGCTGATAAGCGAGTTGTTAAACTGATTTTCGAGGGACAGAATCTTTTAAAGTCTGCTTAATTTTAAGATTTTTTAGACTGAAAGCGACTTGATGGGAAAGACACCCTATGGTAGAGATGCCCTATCGGCTCTCATACTTATTGCTTGTCTTCAGCCTACTTGTAGTTTTATTAAGCATTTCTTTACCTATTTATTTTGGCGATCGACCAAGTTGGAACACGATCTATCAAACATTTGTCTCTACAACTATAAACTTAAGTTGCTGGCTGTTGGCAATACTCAAAACATATCTTTACTATTTCTTTGCAATCACATACGAGTTTTGACGCAATTTTAAAGTTCATATAAAGTAGCGCAAGCGTTAAAACTCTTAACATTATATTTGACAGCGATTCCACAGCCTTTTACTACTCAAGCTATCTGTATGGCAGGTTACCAAATATAGCTAATGTTTCAGTAAATTAGGACTTACGCATTGACAAAATAACCAAATAGTGCATTGATAAAGAGGGAACATCTACGTGCCTGGTATCGGACAATCAGAAAAATAACTAAAACCTCGACAGCGCGATGCAATAAGGAGCTATACACCTTATTTTTACTCTCAGAACCCAAGTTTGGGGGGTGCAGTAGGCACTTCAGAGATATTGGGAGACGTTTCCCATGATAGTATTAATGGCTTTTTGGTGAGAGAGAGATATGAACCGTCAGATTTATTTTCGATAATAGAAAAGTTTATCAACTTAGAAGGAGGTATATTAAGTGTTGACGATACAGTCATATAAAAGCTGTATAGTGAACCAAAACATACAGAATTAATTAGCTATTTTTGGTCAGGTAAATACCATAAGCCGATCAGAGGATTAAACTTAATCACGCTATATTATAGTGACATCTATGGTAATTCAGTGCCAATCAATTACAGAATTTACGATAAAAGAGATGGAAAAACCAAAAACGATTATTTTAGATAAATGGTGAGGGAAATCACAGAATGGGGAGTACAACCAAGAATAGTAACGGGAGATAGTTGGTATTCAGGAGTAGAAAACTTAAAGTTTCTAAGAAACCAGAAACTGTTTTTTTATTCGGGATTTAAAAAAACAGAACCGTCTCTAATGAGCCGCACAAGTATTGCCAGGTAAGTAATTTAGAGATAGCAGATGAAGGATTAATAACTCATTTGAAAGAATTTGGATTTATAAAATTGTTTAGGAAAGACTTTAAAAAAGAAGACTCTAGACATTATATTTTATATCTGCCACAACTGTCCAAGCTGCAAGAAACAAGTCGAAGTGAATTTATCACAATTCACGATATACATTGGGGCATTGAAACTTTTCATAGAGGACTCAAACAAGTATAGCGGATCTAGCGAAAGATTCGCGGACGTTGTTGGGATGCGAGCCCTATACGTCTAAGCGGTTATACGATCTGCCAGTTATACCTCATCTTTTTGAGAAAGGCTATATGTGGAATTTGTCGGTTCATGGTGAGAGACACCTCTGCGATCAAAACTCACATATTTTGCTCACTTCACGCATTTATCAAATTGGAGTTGATGCGCTCTAAAAAGATAATTAGCAATTGGTATGAAGTCCAAAGGAATCTGTTCACTTTAGTTGTCCGTGATCCTATTTTGGCGAACCTTAGGCCCCGGAGTAGTGAACAAAATTTAACGGCAATTAATGAATTCAAAAATAGCCTGTCTCAAAAAATCAAAGCCTTGCTGAATAAAGCTCCTGACCAAGTAAAGAAATACAAAAGATTTCTGTTTTGGTGTAGTGACGAAACTCGATTAGGACTACATACAATTCAGAGACGAAGAATAACACTACGGGGTGTAAAACCCGTAGGAAAACATCAATGGAAATTTAAATGTTTCTGGCTTTACGGAGCAGTATATCCATCTACTGGACGAAGTTTTTTTGGGGAGTTTTCCCATTTAGATAAAGTTTGTTTTCAAGCATATTTGGAACAATTGTCGCTTGAATATCCCGATGAATTGCATATCATTCAAGTCGATAATGCTCCGGGTCATCTTTTAAGCACATCTGAATTGCCAGACAATATTATTTTACTATTTCAGCCTCCTCATTGTCTGTCAAGTAAATCCAACAGAAAGAGTGTGGGAATACATCAAAGAATTTTAAGCGAAAGTTAGTTTTTAGTAATCTTGACCAACTCCGCGTAAAAGTTCAGGAAATCTTAGCATCTTTAACGAATCATGTCATTGGTTTCTCACAGGATGGTCTTGGATTTTACATTATTTATCTCTAGCACATCTTTAAAAAAATGGTATTACGCGACAAAAAAGCAGGATATCGAAGCACTTGAATCACATCTGAAAGCTTATCGGGAAGGTTTTATTAAACATATTGACACTTATTACAGCGACCCTGTAGAGCCGGATCCGCAGGTTAGTGAAGCTGTTTTAAGGGAGGGATATGTCATTATTTGATGTCCACTAAAACAGGCGCTCTGGGTTCGTAGTGAGGACTTCAGTCCTCTGATTTATGCGGACTGAAGTCCTCACTACGAAGCTATGCTGATTAATTTAAATAAGGTAGGTTTACTACTTCTCCGGCAATTTCTCCTAGCTGCACTTTCAGTCCTTCGCCTCCGGCTTTGGTGCGGATGTAAGCAAGTCCAAAATAGCCGGATTCGGTTTTGACAAAACTGGTGAGTTTGCCGACTTTTTCTTCTCCAATTGTGATGACTGTTCCGGGCTCAACGGGGCCGCTCAATTGCACGCCCCAAAGTTCTTGTTTGACTCCTTGGTAGGTGTTCAACCGGGCAATTGTTTCTTGGCCGATGTAGCAGCCTTTGTCATAAGTAATTGTGTGTAAAAGGCGGGCTTCTAGGGGGTTGTAATCGTCTGTGAGTTCAAAATCGGGTGCGGGGCGTCCTTGTTCGATTCTCAGTTGTTCCCAAATTCGATCGCCCATTGGTACGGCCCCAGCTTTAACTAACTCAGTCCACAAGCGGGCTGCGTCGCTGGCTGGCGCAATTAACGTGTATCCAGGAGTTGCTAAACCGCTACCAACAGCAACTCGAACCTCCCCTTCATCCGCCGAAAGAGGGGGGGTTTTTATCGATTTGTGAGTAGCGTAGGATTGATTGTCTAGTTCGGTAACTCCGAGTTTTTCTAGTAGTTGAGTGCTTTCGGGGCCGAGGAGACTGAAAGCAACGGTTGTATCGGTTATATCTGTTAATTCTACGCGATCCATTGGGAAAATATAACGATCGAGCAATTCGAGCAATTGGTGGCGGCGGTTGGCTGAAACTAGCAATATTACAGCATCTTCTGTAGCATAGGCGGTGGCGAGGTCGATCGTCCTAGCTGTGGATGTGACGAACACGGTGTCGCAACCTTGACCGGGTTTGAGTATGTTAAAGTTATTGGTACTTTGATTGTGCAAGAACCGCAGGCGATCGCTATCGGAGATTTGAATGCGTCCCCAGTGAGTGCGATCGCACAAAGCCACACCTTGTTTAGTTGCTGCGATGGCGGCACCGTCGTTACCAAAACTGATAGGGACTGTTTCTGTGGTTGCTAACTCTGCAAAAGTAGCGCCTGCTGCGGCTTGAATGTCGTGCAATTCTTGAATTAGCATAGGATTTGAGATTTAAGCTTTCAGCGTGTATTGAATTATTAATGCTTGGTTTTGAGTTTGCGATCGCACTCACAGGCCGAGAAACCGGGTTTTTTTCATAATCTTCTGGCTGTAACGCGTTTGTCCTGAAAAAACCCGGTTTCTAACTACCCATGACAACTGTCAACTGTCAACTGTCAACTGTCAACTGACTCAAATTAGCAAAAACTTCTTGTATTAATTGACTCGCTTTGGCATCAAGACGATTCCAGTCTACATCGCCAGTGTCCTCGTCAATTAAAAAAGTGTCAATTACAACTTCCTGGCTTTGCATTTGAGTGTGGGCCCGCTGGTAGTTGACAAAGCAGACTCGATAGCAAAGTTCCCAAATATCGACGGATCTGTGCTCGCCTTGATGCTCTAAAATTAGTTGATAGCCGGGAATCGGAACCTGCACTTCTTGATAAGTTCCTGTCCAGACTGACTCCTCTAGTTGTTTGCGGATGTTGTCTAGCACTCGGATCATCGCCGGCTGCATGAGAAGTTCAGCTTGTTTCCAGGCGATCGGGCTAGTTATTTTAGGCTTCATATATCTGACGATGTTAAAAAGGAAAATCAATCAATAGATTAATTTTCCAGCATTGGGTGTCAACTTGTGGGACATCCGCCACAAAATGTTAAGTTTGGTCGATCGCACATCTGGCACCATTCCCAATAAGTTTTTTTAACAACAGGCTGTCCGGCCTATTCCACAAGACATTAAATTTCTTCTTGTGGAACAGGCATCTTGCCTGTTGCCAAGCAAAGGCACAGAGCGAAGGTGTTAAAACTTCCAGCCCTTGGAAACAGTGGAAACAGCTTTTCAATTGGATATGGGCGATGTAGGATTTGAACCTACGGCATCCTGCGTGTAAAGCAGGCGCTCTACCACTGAGCTAATCGCCCAATTGCGCTTACAGGGACTTATCATATCACAGTATCCCAGAAAGATCAACTAAAAAAATCATAAACTTTTAATGCCCTCTGGCCGCACGCACGATCGAATCACCCTATGGTGTTTGCCCCTGGTGGCAGGCGTCACCTTTGGCCATACTCAAAACAGCAACCTGACTTTGCTCGTTTCCGGCAGCTTTTTAGTCGGCGGACTGATGTTTGGCCCGGATTTAGATATTTACTCATGTCAGTATCAGCGCTGGGGATGGTTCAAATTTATTTGGCTTCCCTACCAAAAAAGCCTGCGCCACCGCTCTTTTTTGTCCCACGGGCCTCTGATCGGCACGGCTTTGCGAATCTTGTACCTCGCTACCTGGATCGCCGTTATAGGAGTCTTGGGATTGACGATCGCCGAAAAAATTGGCAACTTAGCCGGAAATTGGCAGGAAGCGGTTTTGGGTTACGGTCGATCGCTCTTGGAACACTATATCGAATTTATAGCCATCTACGTCGGTCTGGAATTGGGCGCGATGAGCCACTATCTTAGCGATTGGGGCGGTTCGGCTTACAAACAGTTCAAAAAGAAAGGATTGAGCGGGTTGCACCCTCCGAAGACTATTAAGAGGCGCAAAAGCAAATCTCCCCGCCGCACGTCTAGCAAATCTAAGAGGTGAACAAGTAAATCCACCTAATAAAATGTAAAATATCGCTCGCGATCGAGCTGGCTGTCTATGTATTCCTTCTTCCTTCTTCCTTCTACCTTCTTCCTTCTTCCTTCTTCCTTCTACCTTCTTCCTTCTTCCTTCTTCCTTCTTCCTTCTTCCTTCTTCCTTCTACTTAAGGTAAATTCTAATGTCTAATTCCCACAGTCGATCGCTCGTAGCGCTCGAAAACCTGATAGAAGTTGTGGCCTCATTGCGATCGCCCGACGGCGGATGTCCTTGGGATTTAGCCCAAACTCCCGAAACTCTGATTCCGCACATCATCGAAGAAGCCTATGAAACCGCCGACGCGATTCGTAAAGGAGACAAAAGTGCGATCGTTGAAGAATTGGGCGACTTATTATTACAGGTAATTTTGCAAGCTCAAATTGCCAGCGAATCCGAACAATTTACCTTCGCCGAAGTCGCTGCGGGAATCACGGAAAAACTGATTCGGCGCCATCCCCACGTGTTCGGGGATGCGGAAATTAACAGTGTCGATGAAGTTAACGAAAATTGGGAAAAAATCAAAGCAGCAGAAAAGGGCATAACTGCGGAAAAGCCACCAACTTTAGCCTCAAAAATGAGCCGTTATGCTAGCACTTTGCCGCCAATTACTGCCGCTGCAAAAATCTCTCAAAAAGCTGCGGAGGTGAGTTTTGATTGGGACAGTGTAGACGGCGTTTGGGATAAGTTTCACGAGGAAATGGCGGAATTTGAACACGCTCTCAAACACGAGGATAAGGCCGCGCAGCAGTCGGAATTGGGAGATATTATGTTTGTGTTGATTCAATTGGCTCGCTGGTACGATTTAGATGCGTCGGCTGCTTTGCAGGGAACGAACGATCGCTTCGTACAGCGGTTTGCTAAAGTTGAGGCTGCGTGCGATCGACCTTTATCCGATTATCCGCCCGAAGAGTTAGACGCTTTGTGGGAACAAGCTAAGGCTTTACTGGCGAAGCAAAAGGGCCCGCAGTAAGCTAGTCATCAATATTATGCCCAAGAACAGGCAAGATGCCTATTCCACAATTACTCAATATTGCTCTTGTGGGGTGGGCACGCGAGCCCGCCCAAAAAAGCTGATTCACCTACTCGTAGAGCTTCGCATCGTTGTAAGGCGGATGTTCGCAAGCGATATAGAGAGCGTTTGTCGGTTCCAGGGGTTGATTTGTCACAGGATCGATCGGCTTTAGGACAAAGCATAACAGGGAGAGCGATCGCCAGTCTAGATTATCCAACTTCCCGCGTTCATAACGGTTGACTGTGGCTGCACTGATACCCACATCTTTGGGTACGGGTTGATTTGTCGCGATGAACAGCGCCTCTTCGTACCCCCTGGTTTTGAACTGTGTTTCGCTAACAGACCAACCTTTTGTCTGTCTTGCAGCCTTTAACATCTTACCCAAACGCATCCGCCCCGTCTCCGTGAAGCGAACGGGACGCAATTCCTGCTCTTTGTCTGCCACAGCCTTGTTAGAGAGTCCTGACATTTGACGGCTAAACCTCAACGTTTGGTACAACCATCAGTCATCCCCATTGCAAATAATCTAGTCATAGAGTTTGGCATTGTTGTACGGCGGATGTTCGCAAGCTATATAAAGGGCGTTTGTGGGTTCCAATGCTTCTCCTATTACCGGGTCGATCGGCTTTAGGACAAAGCATAACAGGGAGAGCGATCGCCAATCCAAACTTTCTAGCTTTCCCCGTTCGTAGCGACTGACAGTAGCATTACTAATGCCGACATCTTTTGGTACAGGCTCTCCTGCTGTCCGAAACAGAGCGGCCTCGTATTCTTTTGTGACCATTTCTGTTTCGATAATTGACCAGCCGCGAATCTCTCTAGCTGCTTTCAGAAGTTTGCCCAATCTATTGCGTCCCGTATCCGTGAATCGCACAGGGCGCAGTTTTTCCTGCTCGACGACAGCCTTAAAGTCAAGAAATCCCGGCATTTTGAAAGATCCAATTTAACTCTTAAGCTAGCTGTACTTTGGCCTCGATCGAGGCTGCACACAGGATTTGAGCATGACACATTTAGAAACATTACTGCAAGTTGTCTGCATTCGTGTAGAATGATATAATACAGGAATACACCAACTCACCCAAGTTCAGGAGTGACTCAGCCATGACACCACTGTTTCGCCGCATCCAACCCTCGAAAAAGCTCCGTATCACCGCCCGATCGATCGCCAAATTCCTGAAAATAAGTCAAAATCTGATTAAGCGAGTCGAATCCTGGGCTTACGTAGTGTTCGTGCATCATCAAGGCGGCGGACAATTTATCTCGTACCGCAAGTTGGAAGAATGGCAAAATGCGATCGCCCATCAAATCCAAACCTGCCCCACACTTGGACAACTCTCGCAGCTCAAAACATCGATTCAGTACGACAGCCGGAAATTCAAAAAACAATATCTCCAAAAAACCCTTGACTTTTTAATTGAAATGTGCATTGAAAGACAAGACATTCTCGAAATCTGGGAAAGCGCAAACTGCATTGCTTCCTAACAGAAACTTAGCATATTTCCTAACTAGAGTAACTGCGCCCAACTATGAGGAAGCTGTTAATTGCTCAAACCATTGCCTTCGATTCTGTCAACTGTCAACTGTCAACAGAAGCGAAACATTTGCGAGCAATGGCGAGATAAAATTACCCCAAAAATCACCCGCGAATGTTCCGCCACATCCATGAAAAAAATCGCCTCTTCAACTAAGACATTGCTTGAGCGATATAATCAAAATAAGGAGCAGCTTCCCTAGCATCATCCTGATTGAGCAAAGCCAAAGAAGCTTCCTTCAAACAGCGAATAGCTTCAACCATGCCAGGAACAGGAACGCCCAGAGAATTGTACATTTCCCGAACGCCAATCAAACCGATGCTTTCGATCGGTTCCTTGTCACCGGCCAAGATACCGTAGGTAATCAGGCGCAAATACCAGCCGTAATCGCGCAGACACAAAGCCCGTTCGCGCTGGCCGTAAGCATTGCCCCCTGGGGAGATAAAATCAGGGCGTTTTTTCCAAAGTTTTTTGCTAGCTTCTTCAACAATTTTTTTCTCACTGTCAGACAACGCAGTAGCAATACGCACCCGCTGTTCTCCCGTCTTAAAAAAATCATTGATGCTTTGGAGTTCGCCGGTACTGGGATAACGAAGTTCGTCATCGGCTTGGAGAATAAATTGGCTAACTACGCTCATTGTTATTCAAAATTTGAGGATATTTGAGGAAAAGATTCATTGACATTCTCATCTGTTAAAGATGAGATTCTTGCTTCGGCGACTTACCTTGCTGCTAACATTAATCGATCTTAGAAGCAGGCGGTCAACCTCCGCAAGCGTTATGCTTAGTGAGTGACGCTCCTACACGAACCGCAAGCGGTATGTTGTAGGCATCTGAGTCCGGTCAAGGATATCAAGATCTTCCTTCAAGGTACTCCAATCGTTTCCCTCTACGGCGTTTTATAGTGAGGAACACGTCCCGCCCCACTTGTCACATCAAAACTTTTGACTTAGACCCAGATTGTTATTCTTTGATCTAAGCTATGAGTATTTTACCGCAATTATTACTGCGGAGTGCTTGCTCGTCTCGTCGCCACCCTCCATTACTGGTTGGCTACGCTCAACATCGCTTGGAGGGTCGCTCATATCCTCGCGCGTCTTTCATCCCAACCCAAATCAAAGATTATGGGCTGGGGATTCTCGCCTGTCTAGCTAAGCTAGTTTCCTTGTGTCCCAAGGTACTCTGGGAAAAATTCAAAAACTGCGATCGAGAGTTTGGATGTCGGCAGACATTTAGACTGTTTCACGAGTTTTGGCCCATCAAGCCCCAATAGCATATCGCACAGGCTCGATCGAGGACAATGTTGTCTAACGCAAGCTTTGGCTGTAGCAGAAAGGGGTTCGGAAGCAGGAAGACTTCCTGCACTTGAGCTTGAGTGCGATGGCTTACGCCTCGCTTCGCTACGACTCATCTCAAACAAGAGAGAGCGATATTGCATTACCATATTAAATCCTACCACGACTACTTGTGACCAAATCTAAATTCCCCACCCGAAACTCGACGAAAGTGGCAAACCCTTGCCAGCAAGGTCAACTGATTGAGATAGAGATTACCGACTTGGCAGACACCGGAGACGGAGTTGGTCGTTTTGGTGAGTTAGTGGTGTTTGTGCCCGATACCGTAACGGGCGATCGCATCCTCGTGCGCCTCGTGCAAGTCAAATCCAGCTATGCTAAAGGCAAGTTGGACACACTTCTGGAAGCATCAGAACACCGCATCCGAGCCAACTGCATTGTCGCCGACAAATGCGGTGGCTGTCAGTGGCAGCACGTAGATTATGAATATCAGCTTGCAGCCAAGCAAAATCAAATAATTCAAGCCTTAGAAAGAATTGGCGGATTTAACGATGTGCAAGTCGATCAAATCTTAACGGGAAAAATCGAAGGATTTCCCCAATTTTTGGGATACCGCAACAAAGCGACTTATCCGGTAGCAATTTCTGTAACTGGTCAAGTGCAAGCAGGTTACTATCAAAAAAGCACCCACAAATTAGTCAATCTAAATCAGTGTCCGGTGCAAGATCCGCGCCTCAATCCTTTGTTGAAAGAAGTCAAAGAAGACATTCACTGGCGGGATTGGCCAGTCTATGACGAAAAGCAACATACAGGAGAATTGCGTCATTTGTCCTTGCGAATCGGACGGCGCACGGGAGAAATGTTGCTAACTTTAATAGTTCGCACCGGAGAGTTGCCGGGAATTGAAGCACAAGCTGCTGAGTGGCTGAAACAATATCCTCAACTTGTAGGTGTTTGTTTAAATGTGAATGCAGCTCAAACAAATGTGATATTTGGTGCAGAAACTCGCTGCATTGCTGGCCAGTCTTATCTGCGAGAAAAGTTTGCGGGTTTGAATTTTCAGCTAAAGGCAGATACTTTCTTCCAGGTAAACACAGAGGCTGCTGAGGCCTTGTTGCAGGTGATTGTCGGGGAGTTGAATTTGCACGGAAGCGAGGTTTTGGTTGACGCTTACTGCGGAATTGGGACTTTTACTTTACCGCTGGCAAAACAAGTCAAAATAGCGATCGGTTTAGAAGTGCAACCTACTGCGATCGAGCAAGCCAGATTAAATGCTGAATTAAATGACTTGAAAAATGTCGATTTTCAGGTGGGAACTGTAGAGAGTTTGCTGCCTGCTTTGGGATTGACACCGGATATTGTGCTGCTCGATCCGCCGAGGAAAGGGTGCGATCGCGCGGTGTTGGAAACAATCAAGGAAATCAAACCAAATCGCATTGTTTATGTTAGCTGCAAGCCTGCGACTTTGGCTCGCGACTTGAAGATTTTGTGCGAAAACGGGGATTATAAGTTAGCGCGGGTGCAGCCTGCGGATTTCTTTCCTCAGACTTCTCATGTTGAGTGTGTGGCGTTTTTGGTGAAGCTACCCCCTGTATGATTTGGGGATTGAAATCGCTGCTTGTCAAACGAAGTCCGCGAAGGCGGACTAAGAGATTGTAGCAAATTCGGGTTTTTTACACTAGACCTCTTGCAAAAGTCCTTTTAATCAAATTTTGGGACGGGCTAGAAGCCCATCCCACAAGAAAAAAAGATTTTTGTGGGATGGGCTTCTAGCCCGTCCTAACTATTTTTGCAAGAAGTCTAATATCCGCAGTCCTGGACGCACATACTTTATATGTAGGGTGTGCAGTGCGTACCTTAGTCTGGCGATCGCTTTTTGCGGATAAAAGGGCGATCGGCTTCTTTAATTCTTTTCATTTTGGTTGAGTGTTATAATATTTATGCTAAGCTCCTGTAGAGATAGATACAAAAAGCAATGACATCAGCTTTAATTTATCCTCATATCGAGAAAGTAGCGGGTCAACCGGCACGGTTGCAGCGGATACCGCGCGTGCGGGTTGCTCAGATTGTGATGGATTATCTAGCTTACGGTTGGTCAGTGGAGGAAATGTGCCGCCAGCATCCTTATTTGATGCAGTCCGAAGCCCATGCAGCAATGGCTTATTACTTCGACTTTCAAGCAGAAATCGATCGGGAAATTCGGATGGAATGGGAGCAGGTACAACAGGAAAAATCTCTGCTTTCGCCTTCACCATTTTTCGTGAGAATGCGAGCTAAGGAATAGAAATTAAATAATTTACACATATTTGTGGGATGGGCGTCCCGCCCGTCTTTTCTGGACGGGCGGGACGCCCATCCCACAATAATTAAAATTGTAAGTTATTTAATTCGCGCTCCTAAGGGGTTGTTGTAATACCAATTTCATAAAGTAGCACTAGGGTGCATCTCACTTTTGAAGAGGGCGAAGCATGACCGCATATAAATTATCAGTTATCATCCCATATTTTCTGCGGTCATGCTTCGCCCCTACGGATGTATTCGCCTTGCCTGAGATGCACCCGTAGCACTAGATATTACCCCCCACCCCCCCGCGATTTCGGGGGGGCTAAGACTTCATCCATAGCACATCTTTATAAAAATGGTATAAGTGGCAATTTTTCTGTATATAATATAGACGTTGATTAATATTAATAAGGTAAAATAGAATGGGTGCATCTCAGTTTTGTATTTGTAGTGCTGTCCCCGCTCGCACTGTAGAAAAACATCCTTTTTGTGAAAATGAGATGCTCCCAATAGGATTAATTATCTCGCAGTCCAGTTGCTTGTAAAAGTTCCTTTGCCCAAACCAACTTTTGTTCTGACAGGGACGGTATCGGATCTCGATTATAATCGATTCGATAATCATAACCCGCGCGATCGTAAACACCTGCGAACAATTCGGGTAAGTTAACAATAGGTTCTACATCTTCCTCGCGCAAGGGAAGTAGAAATACAGGTAGAGAATCGCCCAGATTAAAGGCATAAAGTTCGGCAAGGGGACGGCGATTGCTGCGACTGACTAAAACGCGGTAATCGCTTTGAATAGAATTGTTAAGTACGGGCATAGGTTCCCCTTTTCGCAGCAAGTCGATTTCAACTAAATGGGTTAAGCTACCTAAAATACTTTGGCGTTTTTTGAGGTAAGTAATTCTGCCATCTCCACTGCGTTTGTTGACTGGAGAAAGAATTTCAATTGCGGTGACAACTTGTCTAGTTGCCATTTCTCGTACTTCTAGGTAAGTCTGTTTAATTTTTTCAGGGGCTGGCACTTTGACGGTAGTGGGAACTGTGAGGGTGGCAATGGCAACTGAACCGATAGGAACATCGGGGGTATTGGGTTGACGTTTGATGGCTACATCGGGGATACCTACTAAAAGTGAGTCATCATTATTGTCATTGGTGTCGTCAATTTGATAGATACGTTTTTCAATGGCGATCTCATATTTGGGGCGAATTTGAGGCATGATGTAGTCGGCGATCGCCACAATTAATCGATTGTGAGTTTCCTGCCAGAAATCGGGGTGTTCTAAGTAGGGGTTCATTCCGGGAAAGGGTGAGGGCATAGGACTGCTTTGCGACTTGTTGATTTTTAAAATCATTTTAGCACTGGGTTAATTTTGCGACAAGGGCGATGTTTTTGGGAAGAAAAGGCCGATCGCGCTAAGCTACTTTAGGGGCAAATTTCGACTTTGACAGTCATGCTTACTCGATCGAGCTTTACAATCAGAAGGTCAACTGAAAACTGCCCAATTTTAGCTTGAGTTAGAGTATTAATTTGGTCGCTGGACTGAATGAAAGTTCGTAGTGCGGACTGAAGTCCGCACTACGAACCGAAATCTGTATCGCTTAAGTTATTTAATTGCAATTCCTAAATTGACAAAAGATTCAAAATCCAACTGGGAACTCTTGGCACTCCCAAAGCCCCTCACCTCCGACTGATGCGTACACAGCAAATTCAGATATATACTCTTAAGCGCAATGAACTAACAGATAGGTGACATGAGATACAAACTACTAGGTCACAGCGGACTTCGCGTTTCCGAAATCTGCCTCGGAACCATGACTTTTGGCGAAGAATGGGGTTGGGGCGGTTCCTACGACGAAAGCCGGAAGATGTTCGACGCCTTTGCAGAAGCGGGCGGCAATTTCATTGATACCGCGAATCTCTACACCAACGGTACCAGCGAAAAATATGTCGGTGACTTCATCGGGGGCGATCGCGAAAAATGGGTAGTTGCAACTAAATACAGCCTCAACATGAAGAATGGCGAAATCAACGGTTTCGGCAACCACCGCAAAAATATGGTGCAAGCAGTAGAGGCCAGTTTGAAGCGATTGCAAGTTGAATACATAGATTTGCTGTGGCTGCACGCTTGGGATTTTACGACACCCGTCGAAGAAGTAATGCGCGCCTTTGACGACTTGGTACGCGCCGGCAAAATTCTTTACATCGGCATTTCCGATACACCGGCTTGGATTGTTTCTCAAGCAAATACGATCGCCAACCTGCGCGGCTGGACACCATTTATCGGCTTGCAAATCGAGTATTCTTTAAAAGAGCGAACTCCCGAACGCGATTTGCTCCCCATGGCAAAAGCCTTCGATATTGGCGTCACAGCTTGGAGCCCCCTAGCAGGCGGTTTGCTAACCGGAAAATACAACATTTCAGAAACCGCAGGCGAAGCTAAACGACTTAATTCACCTGAATCTGGAAAAATTAGCGAACGAGACCTCAATATTGCGGCTGAAGTTAGTAAAATAGCAGCCGAAATTGGCAAACCTAGTTCTCAAGTAGCCTTGAATTGGTTGCGACAACAGTCAGTCGATGTGATTCCGATTGTTGGTTCCCGCAAACTCTCGCAACTTCAAGAAAATCTCGCTTGTCTGGAGTTTGAATTAACTCCCGAACAAATGCAGCAGCTAGACACAGTAAGTGCCATTGAATTGGGTTTTCCCCACGATTTCTTAAAGAGTTCGATGGTGCAAGATTCTGCCTTTGGAGGGGGAATCGCCAAAATTGACAGCCGCCGACTTTCATTCAGTTGACAGTTGACAGTTGACAGTTGACAGCGACCTCTACCTGGAAGGAAGAGGATTGGAATCATGAATAGTCTGATTTTAATTTATCCCGATCGGGCTTGGGGCTTTAAACCAATTCTTTCTGGTAAAGTTGCTGCTATCTTCTAGTCGCGGTTTGCGTCCATATTTGGTGCGGGAATCGCAGATATCGGCAAACCCGCCCTTAGAGGGATGATTGAGATTTGTACTCTGGGCGTCAGTTTAACCTCACATCTTGCACCAATCTCGTCACCTTGGTTTCTTGTAGCAGACTCGCGTAAAATCCTACGTTTCTCGTGGCTGTTACCTGGTTTCTCCGGTATAGTTGAGAAGGGTACCAGATGTGGGTTTAACCCAAATACATAAACTGTCAATTGTTAATCTATCGGAAGTCATAAATCTCGGCAAAGCAATTGTATATGAAGATACAAATTTTGTAGGTGTGCGATCGCATAAGTTGAAAAAATGCGAAGTTTGTTAAAGCAAATAGCAACAAAAGCTCGATCGCAAATTTTCTCTCCCCTCCAAATAAAAACATAAAACTTGCTCAGTTTTAACACCTGTTTAAAAACACAATGCAACGGTAGCCAAGCTTCAAACCCTTAATTCATAAGTCATTCCCAATTATTCAATCTCAAAGCTCAAATCTCAAATCTCAAATCCTAGCGCCCTGTACCTGCCAGTTAAGAGTCATTTTACAAGAGCGATCGGCATTTTAACCGCTTTTCAAAAGGGTGCAAGCTAGGCGCTGAGAACGAAGTCATCCTTCAGATAGAAGTAATGGCAGAAAAACTGAGTTAGATTTAGCAACAATAGCAAGTCTAACAATATTAACTTATCTCCAGTTTCAATACTGAAAAAAGCAGATAAGCGTGTTTTTTCCGCAGCTAAACTTTTGCTTTGTTTGGCCCACTGAATGCGGCGCTTGCTCGTCAAATAAAAATTCTCAGATTGATGCTTGCGAATTTCAGTAAGACACTGCTGAGAAGGATATTTTATTGACAAATTTTCACCAACCAATTTTCATTAACAAATTTTCATTGACAAATTCCAGAGGCTAATTATGTCCCCCCCAGAAAACTCAGTAAACAAAAATTATAGCAATAAAGGTCGAGCATGGGAGATCCGATTTACCTCGATAGATTCCGCAAAATCTCCCTCTCAATTCGCACCCTCACCCGCATTGCGCGCTAAGTTATCAAAACCTGCTGCTTTAGATGCACCGGATTTAGTTTGCCTGTCTCATTTGCGGTGGAATTTCGTCTATCAGCGTCCGCAACATCTCTTAGGCCGCTGCGCCAAAAATCGCCGCGTATTTTTTGTAGAAGAACCTGTTTTTAGCTCGGCTACAGATTGGCGGCTTGATGTCAGCATTCACGAAACCGGAGTCTGGATAATAGTACCTCACCTGAGCGAAGGAATCAGCGAAGAAACTGCACAAACTGCTCAGCAAGCCATGCTTGATGATTTGTTTCAAGCAGCCGAAATTAGCCAGTACATCCTCTGGTATTACACACCAATGGCTGTCAGTTTCACAAACCACTTAAAGCCGCTAGCTGTAGTCTACGACTGCATGGATGAACTGTCAGCATTTCACGGCGCGCACCCGGAGTTAAAAGCAAATGAAACCCAACTATTAAAGCGCGCCAGCGTCGTATTTACAGGCGGACACAGCCTCTACGAAGCAAAACAGCAGCAGCATCCAAACATTCATGCTTTCCCCAGCAGCATCGAAAAAGAACACTTTGCTACAGCGAGAAATCTTTCAGAAGAACCGACCGATCAAAAAGATATTCCTCACCCGCGTTTGGGATTTTTTGGGGTTATAGACGAACGCATGGATATCGAACTGCTGCGCGGCATTGCCGCAGCGAAGCCGGACTGGCATTTAGTGATAATTGGCCCGGTGGTGAAAATCGACCCGGCTACTCTCCCAACTCACCCAAACATACACTATCTCGGCGGCAAATCTTATCAAGAACTGCCAGCATATCTGGGCGGATGGGATATAGCAATGCTGCCTTTTGCGATTAACGAATCGACTAAATTTATTAGTCCGACGAAAACTCCCGAATACCTCGCTGCCGGCAAACCGGTGATTTCTACTGCGATCCGCGACGTGGTGCGCCCCTACGGAGATAACGGCTTGGTTCGGATTGCGAGCAATGTGGCAGAATTCGTTGCTGCTGCTGAAGAAATTATGGGCGAAACTTCGGAAGCTCGCGCCAAATGGCTGAGCGAAGTTGACGCCTTTTTAGCAGACAATTCTTGGGACAATACCTGGGGTGAAATGCTGGGGTTGATCGAAAGTGCGATCGCAAGTAAGAAGTCAGTTGGCAGTTGGCAGTTGGCAGTTGGCAGTTGACAGTTGATAGTTAGTAGTTTGGAGTTGCTACCAATAACTAATAACTAATAACTAATAACTAATAACCATTCCCCATTCCCCATTCCCCATTCCCCATTCCCCATTACCAGAGGTTTTTTAATGTTTGACTATTTAATTGTCGGAGCCGGATTTGCAGGTAGCGTTATTGCCGAAAGACTAGCAACTCAGGCGGGAAAAACAGTCTTGATAATTGATACCCGCAACCACATCGGCGGCAACGCATACGACCACTACGACAATCACGGCATCCTCGTTCACAAATACGGCCCCCACATTTTTCACACCAATTCGCGCCCAGTTTTCGAGTACCTTTCGCAGTTCACCGAGTGGCGGCCATACGAACACCGCGTCCTCGCCAGCGTTGACGGTCAACTGCTGCCAATTCCGATAAATCTCAACACCGTAAACAAACTTTACGGACTGAATCTGACATCATTTGAAGTTGAAGATTTCTTCGCAAAAGTAGCCGAACCAAAGGATTACATTCGCACTTCCGAAGATGTCGTTGTCGGCAAAGTCGGCCGCGAACTTTACGAGAAATTCTTCCGCAACTACACTCGCAAACAGTGGGGAATGGATCCGTCGGAACTCGACAAATCAGTGATTGCGCGCGTGCCCACCCGCACTAACCGGGACGATCGCTATTTTACCGATACCTATCAAGCAATGCCACTCCACGGCTACACTCGGATGTTTGAAAAGATGCTGTCTCACCCAAACATCAAGGTGATGCTGAATACCGACTACCGCGAGATTGAGAGTTTTATTCCTTACGGGGAAATGATTTATACCGGGCCGGTGGATTCCTATTTCAATTATTGCTACGGGAAACTGCCTTACCGTTCCTTGGAATTCAAGCACGAAACGCTGAACGCACCCGTACACCAAGCTGCACCGGTGGTAAATTACCCGAATGAGCATTTATATACTCGCTGCACGGAGTTTAAATACCTCACCGGACAAGAGCATCTAAAAACGAGCATTGTCTACGAATATCCCCAAGCTGAGGGAGACCCTTACTACCCGGTTCCGCGTCCGGAAAATGCGGAAATTTACAAGAAATATAAGGCTTTGGCTGATGCAACTCCCGGAGTTTCTTTTGTGGGAAGGCTGGCGACTTACAGGTATTACAACATGGATCAAGTTGTCGCTCAAGCTCTGACAACTTACACTCAAATTACGACCAATCCGGTGATTAAATTGGCGGCAAATCTTAACGATGCTGCCTCTAATTTGAGTTCGTCGAACGCAGTTGCTGAACTCCCAGCCGCTGCTTCTCTAGAAGTTGCTGCTGTTAACGGCAATGGCAAATCTGCTAGCAAGTATAACAGTCCCAAATGAGTCGTAAAGTTTTTTACCCCACCCCAACCCTCCCCTTATTAAGGGGAGGGAGTAAGAAATTCACAAATGATTTAGGATTGCTATAGCTGCAAGCTGTGAGTTGGTAAGGCTAAAAATGTCAGTTGACAGTTGACAGTTGACGGTTGACAGATGAGGGCGACCTCTACCTATAAGGAAGAGCATTGGGGTAATGAATTGTCTTCTTTTAATTTCTCGCGATCGGGTTCCGGCTTTCAACCAATTTTTTATGGCAAAAATGTAAGGTGCGCGCTCCGCACTTTACTCTGCTTTTCTCAAAAGTTATTAAACAATTCAAACAAGGGTTAAGGTGAACATGAGCACTATCGTTAAAACTGTTTTGTCTCATCAGGTTTTGGAAGGTTCTCAATTTCCTCAGTTTCAGAAAGAAATAGAGCGCCTAATTGAAAGCGGTGGCAAAATTCTGATGCTCGATTTCTCAAATATCATTTTCCTTAAAAATTCGGAATTAATGGCTGTAGTGGCGATTATGAAATTAGTTAGAGACAGCGGATGTATACTTTTGATATCTGCCATGAGCGAACAAGTTAGAATGCTATTTGAACTCACGGGACTAGAACAGATATTTCAGTGTTTGCCACCTCCGGAAGAAGTTCCTTTCACAGGTGACCTAACTGAACCTTTAGAAGGTTTGCAAAGTGTTGCTAACTAGGAGAGAGTGGGAGTATTTGTAGGGTACATCGAAGCCAGACAATCCCTATGGCATTTTTCAGATATAGCCTTTCTCAAAAAGATGAGGTATGGCTGACAGCTTACATAACCGCTTAAATCAAGAGGGCCTTCTTCCCAACAACGTCCGCGAATCTTTGTGAGAACCGCTATAGATGAGGCACGCTTATGGTAATTGGTAATTGGTGAGGGGCTTCTGGGCTTTTAAACCTGAAGCTTTTTTATAATTGCCGATTTTCTTTTAAATTGATTACTTGAAAAACAGGCATATAGCCTTTCTCAGATAGATGAGGTATGACTGTAAATGGAGTTGTTAGGTGCATATCTTGCTATACAACAAATTCAAAGAGGGCTGAAGCCCAACAACATACCTCATCTTTTTGAGAAAGGCTATACCTTATCTTTTTGATCGAGGCTATAATTGTGGGATTTTTTGGTACGAACTATTCAAGAAATCAGGTGCGTCGCTACTCGAAAAGTCGATTTTTTTTAGGAATTTTTAACGGATCCGCACCCTACGACTGAATAATTTGTTCGATTAAGGCTCAGTTTGTTTGATTTAAAGTTCAGGCTGTTTGAAGTGAAAAATTTTAATTATTGAGGGATAAATTAGCTGGCAAAAAACTTGTGAAAGTCGGGGAAATTGTCGCTAACCTATAAATATAACTTCGGGTAGATGTGCCGATGAGTTGGTTAGGTAGAGAACTAGAAAATTGCGATATAGAAGAGTCTTCCACTCTAGACAATAAGGTGACTGTTCAAGGGCGGAAAACAGGTTATCCGCGCCCCCAATTGCGCCGCAGTAACTGGATTTGTCTGAACGGTAAGTGGAGGTTTGCTTATGATGATGCGGGACGCTGCGTGCAGCCGATCGACATTACCGACTGGACTCATACTATAGAAGTGCCGTTTGCTCCAGAATCGGCAAAAAGCGGGATCGGCGACACGAATTTTCACGCCAACTGCTGGTACGATCGCGAATTTGACCTGCCCCACACAGAAAGCAGAGTTCTCCTGCACTTCGGGGCCGTAGACTACCGCGCCCGCGTCTGGGTAAACGGTCAGTTTGTCATCGAACACGAAGGCGGGCACACTCCTTTCACCGCAGACATTACAGCAGTTCTTAATCCCATCGGGCCGCAGCGGGTGACTGTTTGGGCCCAGGACGACCCGCAAGATTTGGCAAA
This sequence comes from Microcoleus sp. PH2017_05_CCC_O_A, assembly GCF_020738785.1. NCBI lineage: Bacteria > Bacillati > Cyanobacteriota > Cyanophyceae > Oscillatoriales > Microcoleaceae > Microcoleus > Microcoleus sp. PH2017_05_CCC_O_A. The sequence goes on from NZ_JAEQCB010000063.1 coordinate 22,068, forward strand.
ACCGCGCGGCAAGCAAGATTGGCAAGTGGAACCGCACAGCATCTGGTATCCGCGCACGACGGGCATTTGGCAGACGGTGTGGGTAGAATTAGTGCCTCATACTTATATCGATCGCATCCGCTGGACTCCGCAGTTTGAACGCTGGGAAATCGGCTTTGAAGCGTTTGTAGCGGGCGATCGCCAATCTGGGATTCAAATTAAAGTTAAACTGTCGATCGGCTGTTTGCTGCTGGTCAACGACACCTACGAAGTGATCAACGGCGAAATCCACCGCCGCATCGCCCTTTCAGATCCGGGTATCGACGACTACCGCAACGAACTGCTGTGGAGTCCCGAAAAACCTACATTAATTAACGCACAAGTCGAGCTGTGGGCCGATGGCAAACTGCTTGACGAGATTAAATCTTACACCGCGATGCGGACTGTCAGCATTCAGCGCGATCGCTTCATGCTGAACGGCCGCCCCTACTACCTGAGACTGGTGCTCGATCAAGGTTACTGGCCCGATACCCTGATGACGGCGCCATCCGACGAAGCTTTGCGCCACGATGTCGAATTAGTCAAAGCAATGGGTTTCAACGGCGTCCGCAAACACCA